>JAGXTJ010000011.1 GCA_018333655.1 Bacillota bacterium
ATCAAACGTATTATCCCCCCCCCCCGAGAGCGAATGTCAAGTCTATATATTGCATTTTTCTGAATTGATAGCTTATCCGTCGAGTTTACAACTATAGACTTTCGGCAATTTCCACCTCCTACCCGATACAGGTTTCGTACCGCATAAGCATCAAATACTGCACACCTCGCGCCTGATCCTCTCTCATGAGATACTCTGTTCATCAGAGTATGTGAGGGAGGATTTATTGTGACCAAGGGTGCCTTAAGAAAAGTTACGTGGGAGCACCGGATGTACGTACAACTACACGATGCTTAGGTGTCCTTCTTACTTGCCTTTGTAGCGCGAATTTCTCTAATTGCACGGCTCAGTAGCCTCATAAAAATGACCATCTGAAACAATCTCAACTCGTGTTGCTGTTGATGCGCCCATTCAAAGCGCATTAAACCAAACAGGTGCGGCAGTAGCCCGCCAACGAGTATGGCGACGACCACATGAATGTTTAGCGGCTTGTGGTCGGTGTAGTCCGAAAGAAACCATGCGCACAATACAACGCCAACAGTCAGCAACAATCCTGAAGCCCAATTCACTCCGAACCCTCCCTACTACGAAATTCTGTAAGGCAGTTATCTGACCAAAACCCATTAATGCAAACGGTGCGGCCTGGAATCCAACACATAAGGCGCACGAACGCAATACAGGCAAGGTAATATCCCGCCGCTATGGGTCCTTTCCAAGATAAGGCTAAGGCCATGGCCTAACAAGTGCCGCCAAAAGCGCTTGCAGTTGGACAGTCGTAATAACATTTTCTGTGCACCCAATGCAACTAGCTTGGGCAGAATAGGTCTCTGGCGCAGTAGGCGAAACCATGATAAGCGCCATCGTTAGACTGAGCAGCAAGGAAACCAAAAGGAACTTTTTCAACATCTCTAATGCCCTTCTTAAAAGCACTAGCTTACGACCGCCGCAGCAGATTTACCGCATCCATCCCTCCCTGTAGCATAAGGTAGACCCCAAGCAGTATCATCACACTTGACCAGCACACGCAAACACGGGTGTCTTGATCGCTCTTTGTATGGCCACAGAGTCATACCCCGCATGTAGCGCACCTACCATGACGAGCATGGGCAAGGCAAAGGCGAAGTGGAATTTCACCTGTGATTTCTCGTAAATTTCACTAAACACTGAAATTCCCCAATGGAATTTCACTAAACATTGAAATTCCCCAATGGAATTTCACTAAACATTGAAATTCCCCAATTGTTACCATGAAAAGAGGGGATATTTTCCTGAGTGTTGCTGAGAGTGCGAAGTTTAATGTCATCAGCCGGGTTGTTGACGGGCTCTTGACGATTAAGGCGGCGGCAAACATGTTAAGTTTGAGTAAGAGACAGATCATGCTGCTAAAGAAAGATGTGCATACTGCACTAAGTAGCTGCAAGCAACAAAACTACTGCGCGAGTTTTACATAAGGCCAATGTGAAGCTACGCTTTGGCCAGAAACAGGCAAGACTTGCTTGGCAACAAAGAAAAACAAATAGCTGGCCTAGCGCCACAAACTACCCGTCCTAGCCGCTACTGGACGGCAAATGTTCGTGCCTCGTGATAGTTCCTCCTTCTAGAAGCAAAAAGGCATCGGCAATTTTTGCGACCTCTTCATCGTGAGTTATGATAATTCTCGTCTTTCTGGAGAACACGTACTTGAAGGCTTGGATTACTATCTGGCAAGAATGCGCGTCTAAATGCGTGGTTGCTTCATCGAAGATCAAAACATCCGGATCCTTTAATAAGCAGCGAGCAATGGCTATGGCTTGCCTTTGGCCCCCAGATAGATTCTTACCGCCTTCCGTAATTTGGCGGTCGCCTGCTAGGCCTTTGAAAAGCTCGGTGCATCCACTTATATCTAGCACGCGCTCTACCTCTTCTTTAGAGGCACTGGGTCTTGCCATTTTAACGTTGTCCCATAAACTTCCAGTAAAGATCGCCACGCTTTGCGAGACAATCCCCACCCTTTGCCGTAAGGAGGTGAGATTATATTCCCGCAACTCAGTGCCATCAAAAAAAATCCCTCCTTGGTATTGCGAATAGAACCCGAGCATTAATTTTACAGCAGTTGATTTTCCTGCCCCATTCTTCCCGAGGAGTGCCACACACTCGCCGGGGGCAATGTTGAAGCTGCATGATTGAAGAACAGGTTCTTTCCCGGATTCGTATGCGAATGTTACGTCGGTAAATGAAATGTCCCCTGTCAGTGCACTTACGGCCTTATTTCCACCAAACTCGCGTTCTGTTGGCCCGTCGAAAAGTGGAGCTAAGCGCTTGAAAGCGGCAATCGCTGGTCTAGTCACCATTAATAGCGAACTAAAAGAGAGCGCTGGCAGGGTTAATTGACCTATGTACGCGACAAGGGCCATGTAGTCGCCCACTGTTAGCTGTTCTCTGACAATAAATATGCCGCTGAGGATGGTGACAATCACAGTTAGTAGGTAGGCTAAAAACTCAACAGCCCCTATTCCGACCCCTACACCGAGAGATTGCCGGATTTCTTGGTCGGCAATCCCCGAAAACCACTTCGTGGATTCCTCAGCCTTGCGATTTTCTGCAGTGGATTGCTTAATCTCCGCAATGCCGGAAATAGTCTCTTGCACGGACCCTTGCGCGTGTGCGCCAAGTTCCATTAACTGCCCTGTAGTCTCCTCCAAGTGCAGGGCCACCTTTTTCGCTAGAAAAAAGAAGGCAACCATAAAGGGGAGGGCGATTACGGCAACCTCAACACTGATGCGGAGTATCAGTAGCAACGCCCCTACCCCTTGGATAAGTCCACTAACGAACGTGAAGAGTCCCGGTGAAATGAGCCCTCCTAGTTGACTCACTTGGTCCAATTGCTTGACCAAGGATCCACTTTGGTGTTTATCGAAAAACTCAAGCTGCATTTGCAGTAGGCGTTCCATCGCCTGACGTTTTAGGTGCAAGATGAAATGGCTACCAGCAGTGCTCGACAAAACTGTGTCTACAATGCGTAGAGCCGAGCCTAAGAGATACGCCCCGGCTGCTAAAAGCCCGTAGAGCACAATCGAACCCTCGTCGCCGGTGGCCACACCGCGGTCAAACATGAGTTTTGTAAGGTAAGGTGGAAGGAGGGCAATAAGCCCCCCAAGAAATACGGTAATCCCGGCGAGCAAGAACAGCAATTGAACCCGCTTAAATGCGTATCGCAGGTACCCCAATCTCGACAACAGTCTCATGGGCATTCCTCCTTTGCTAGGGCGCAGAGATGTTTGCCGTACAAGTTTGCAGTCAAATGCTGTTCCACCGCACGACAATCAAGGCAGCCGAACTTAAAGGCGCACTCTTTACATTTGCCAATCTGGGAAAGACTAAGTTCCCAGTACTTATCAAGCGCTCCTGTCTCAAAAATCTCGTCAATAATCCTTGGGGCAGTCACATTTCCTAGACTCTCGCATGTGAGAAGCGGACAAGGTCGCAGCTGTCCATCTGCCGCCACCGCAATTGTTCCATTCAGACAAGGGTGATACTCCCTGTTGCGATAGAACAAATCTCCTGACACCCTCATCACTTGCTTGCCAAGTGCTTCAATGGCAGCCATTGACTCCTCCTGCTTGTTCGAGAGGATCGCTGTCGCAAAAACGCTCGCTGCGCCAAGCTGTTCGGCAAAAACGCGCATGCGCCGAACGCTTGTTGCATTGTGGCTGCTGATAACTAGGGTGATAGAAAAATCGATTCGACTTTCGTGGAACTGTTTGGCAAGATTGCTCAACGAGTCCTCCGAGATGAAACCGCTATTGTCGCCTCCAAAAGGAATAACAGGATGGACCTTGTAATTAGCCAGCACTCGTAAAGCCGGTTCCCCTATGCTTGTTGCGTTGGTATTGACAAACAATTTCTCAGTAAAATGTTGCTCTCGGCAGAACGCTATAATGGGGACAAAGCTGTCGAGATGCGACAATGGGTCGCCCCCACGGAAGATAAGTGACCTGCACTGCAACTTGATAATCCTTCGTAAGAAATCGAAGAGCGTGTGCTCGTCTAGTCCGGCAGTGGACGCTTTGGAACACAGTGCACAAGCATAGATTTTAGGTTGTCTACAATCAACACATTCTAGTTTGCAACTATACGGCAGCTCGATATAACAGCGTGAAATTACAGGGGACCGCATTGAGTCTTTGGGTAGGGGCTTGTATTTTCTCTCAATGTAAACGCGTCTGTCGTAAAACTTCCCTAAGCCATAAGCTACCACACCATTTAGTAATTCATCAACTAAGGTAGCGGGCAAGGCTATAGTAGGGGCAATTTCCTCAGTCGGGAGTCCCCTTTCCGCGAGACGTAATATTGCCGCTAAGGCGGGCTCAAGTGCTACAATGTTGCCCGTAGAGAAATCGTAAATTGCGGAATTGCGTTCGGCCGCGACCAATTTAGTGTACTCGTTCAGGAAAAAGTATTGCTTCTTCATGATATTAACTCTCCCTGTCGTCAGCTAGATGTAAGATGTCGGACTCCTGTAGGCCATCCTCCAGCCATGACCAAGAAACAGCCCGCTCTTGAGTCCTACCTGCAATAGGTATCGCTTGACAGGCATCTGCGCGACAGCAAACAACCTAGTCGACAACTTCTGAGATCCGACTACATATGTTTCATGTCAGTGCGAGTGATGATGCCCCGCACCCTAACGACTCCGCTGTGTTTGGGTGCTGGAACTCGATCGGTGGGAATTGTTTTCGGGTCGGTGCTGGCCAGATTGGCCGGATAGGGTCACGGCAATTTGGAGAGATAAAAAGCAAGCAGGGACGTGCGTTAATCTCTGCACGAGCACTGACGCTTAGCGTCAACACCAGTACCAACACAAACAATAGTAACTTTTTCAAGGTCCTACCTCCTTTTACTGACACATCGTAGTATAATGATACCAGTAACAGGCTCAGTGACACTACCCTAACATTGTGACAATTGTCACTGGAGGAGGTCAGGGGATGTTAGGCGCACGCATCAAGGCCGCCCGACTTGAAATGGGTCTAAGCCAAGAGGAACTGGCTCAGGGGTTGTTATCCCGTTCGTACATATGCGAACTTGAGCGCAACAAACGTAGGCCCTCACTTGCGACTATTGGGGCTTTAGCAGAGCGCCTAGGAAAACCGCTAGATTATTTTCTCGAAACCGAGCAGCAGGCGATTGAGGCGAGAGCTAGTCTCCGAATCGATCAAGCTTACAGCCTAGTTGGGATAGGGGACAGGGCAGGCGCTCGCAAGGCTCTCCGCGAAGCGCAATTAGTTCACAAGCAATTGTCTGTAGCTTTGAGGGCGCGATATCATGACCTATACTCTTGGCTAGAACAAGAAGATGGCCATGCCTTCACCGCTGTTAACCATGCGCTGCTAGCGGAGTCACTATATGAGGAGTTAAACTTGCCGCTAAAACAGTGGTACTCTTTACAAGCAGGCGCACACGCTTCATACTTGGCTAACCTAAACGCACAGGCCATAGAGCTTGGCCAGCGAGCGTTTGCCATAATATCTCGTCTGCCCGAGCAGGAGCATGAGAAGCGGCTAACTTTAAACCTCCTAGGCAACGCTTACTTGGGCCTAGGCAAGGCAAAGTTAGCTGAAGAGCACTACAACGCCGCTCTGGCTTGTCGGGACGAGAACGATCTGGATACCATCATAAGGCTTTACCACGGCAAGTCTATCTGCGCTGAAGAGCAGGGCAATTTGGATGAATCCTTACTTTGGGCTGAGGAGGCGTCTTTTCTAGCGAAAGACCGGCGAGACAACGAGCTACGCGCACAATGCGAAATTAGCCGAGGACTTTGTCTTATTCGACTCAATAGACAGGAAGAAGCGACATGGGTATTTAGGGAGCAACTAGCGAAAACCACTATTTCGCCGAGACTTGTGGCTCTAGGTTTAACTGATTACCTGCTGACGCTAGCTGACCAAGAAGACTATCCAGAAGAACTATGCCGGTCGCTTGAAGAGAGGCTACACAGTGTTATTAGTGAAGTTGACCTAGGAGACGACTACCTCACGCTGAAATGTAGTTGGGCCATCGCCAAAAACACATTGCGCGCGACCGCTCCGCAAAGGATTAGGCCCGTGATAGAAGACTTTGCCGCTCGATTTCATCGTCTTCTACATCACCGCCACAGTGCTGATGTGCTTGAGTATGGGGCTAAACTACTCGAGGCGCATGGCGACATAGCGGGCGCACTGGCCCTGCTCAAGGCGGCGGTAAGCCTAAAGTAAACAGGCGGCAAGTACTCGTTCCGCTACATAGCTTTAACCCCGGACGACTACAGGCTAACCACGGCCGGCAGCTACTGCCAGAACTCGACATCTACTACCGCATAGAGAATGGCGACCTTCTACCGCTTTAGGATGG
>JAGXTJ010000012.1 GCA_018333655.1 Bacillota bacterium
CGGTGCTCCCACGTAACTTTTCTTAAGGCATCCTTGGTCACAATAAATCCTCCCTCACAAACTCTGATGAACAGAGTATCTCATGAGAGAGGACCAGGCGCGAGGTGTGCAGTATTTGACGCTTACGTTAAGGGGTTTGCGCGTTATGCCGGTCGATAATTATCTGGTGTTTTATTTGCCGGACTAAGCAAAGGAGTCCGTCGCGATTATCCGCATAATGTACGGGGGCGCGACGTCGATAAGCACTTAAGCGCAGCAGAAGAGTAAACATACGCAATCGGATAGCAAGAAATTGATATGGTTGTTACTGACAGCTTGAAAGCATTGGATGTTGAAAAAGGGGACGATGGGGTCAGGCCTCAGAAATAGAGCGTCGTAAGAAGCTTGGCAGACCCACTAGCTGCTGAAGCCCCTTCTCTGCGGGGGAATCGTCGGCGGTGATTGATGAGAAGTACAAGTTTGCCAAAGATACCTTTGCGACTGCCCGGAGATTGATGCTGAGCTTGCCGATTCTATAGTTAAGGAGGTTGAATTGCCTGATGGAGAATGCCAAAAAACGACAGATTGTTGCGGACAGTCACGTTCTGTGGTTCTTTTCCCTCACTCCTCTTGTCTATGTCTTGTTATTGTTGTACTTTATGCCTGACCGCGTGCCAATGCATATGGATATTAGGGGAAACATAACAAGATGGTGGGGCAAGGAAAATATGATCATCATCGGGGCTGTGCTTTCCTTGTTAATAGCAGGGATTGCCTGGTCATACAGTCGTGACAATGTGATGGGTAAAGCGCGCCCCGTGATTTCGATTGCGGCTATTATTTTCGTATACGCACACTTCTTGCAACTGCTTCTGAGAATGATGTACGTCACCCCCAATGCCATGAACGCTCGCCTTGTAGGCCTAGATGCCAGCCAATACTTCGTGTTGTTCTTTATTCCCTTGTATATCTTGTGCGGTCTGTTCATTCACAAGTTGAAGCCTAATTGGGTGGTGGGTATACGAAGTCGGTGGACGCTGCAATCAAAAGAGGTGTGGGACTATACTCATAGAAAGGCCAGGCTGCCTTTCCTAATTGCCAGTGGGCTAAATTACCTCATTCTCGCCATCCCGCCATTAACCGCTGACTCACGACTTATTGCCAGTGGTTTGGTGACAGTTTTGCTCTTGCTGTACTTGTTTTATGAGTCGTATAGGGAACATCAACGGTTGAGTTGCCGCTGACCCATTCGAGGTTTTCTTTGTCGAAGCTCCACATAGCAGAAAAGAGGAATGAAGGATGAAAGTACAGATTTGCATTATTACATTATGTGTAGAAGATCTAGACAGGGCTCTAAAGTTCTACAGAGACGGATTGGGCATTGAAGGCAAAATAACGCAGGGCGAAGGGCATATTGCCATTGAGCCAGAAAACGGGGTACCTATTTCACTTTTTCTTCGTGAGGAGTTTCAAAAATTCGCAGGATTTTCGGGAGATAGTCAATTCGCCCGAACCTGCATCAGCCACGCCGCCGCTAACCGAGAAGAAGTGGATGACATATTAGACAAGGCCAAAAACGCCGGCGGCACATTGACCGGCGTGCCGAAAGACTACGATTGGGGGTATTCCGGCTATTTCAAGGACTTAGATGGCCATCTGTGGGAAATTGTTCATTTTAAAGAATAGGAAACATTGGAGAACATGAGGCAGCCTTGGCATGAGGTGAGGATATGCCAAGAGCAGACGTCAGATGAGCAGGACTAGTAACTACCACGTAATGAATCGCGGCCCGCTCCGTTCGCCTACATAGGCCTGCCCTAGAGCAGTTTTGTTCCCCCCACGAAATAGAAAGAGCCGCGCAGTAGAGGCGCGGTCCCGAAATCTACTCGTCTACCAAGGTGTATCAGGCGCTGCAAGACGACTAGCTTGCGAGAGGACGGGATGGTCGAGTTCCGAGTGGATTTCCAAAAAGAACCATCCTTCTTGTGCTTCCTTTGGTTTCTTGTTTTTTGCGTCACTCTTTGTGCTTGTAGTAGAATATGGCGAGCTGGGTGCGGTCGCGCAGCGCGAGTTTCTCGAGCATCACGCTGATGTAGTTGCGCACTGTGCCTTCGCTGAGAAATACCGTAGCGGCAATCTCCCGGTTAGACAACCCAGCGGCTAGGCAGCGCAAAATCTCGCTCTCCTTTTCTGTTAGCAGGCGGCTCCTAAAACCCCCTTTGCTGTCTCCCGATAGCAGAGGGGGTAGTTTTGTCACTATCTCATCGCCAAAGACCCGCTGGCCAAGGCACACTGCCTTAAGTGCGGGCACAATGCCTTCTACATGTTGCTTTAGCATGTAGCCTTTGGCGCCTAGGCGCAACGCCTGCACGATGTAGTCAGTGTCAGAAAAAGTTGTCAAAAATAAAATCTTGGCTTCAGGGTGTGCAGCCAGGATGAGCGCCGCGGCCTCAAGGCCGGTTTGGGATTGCATGCGGATGTCCATTAGCAGCACATCCGGGATTAGCGCGTCATACTGCGCAACTGCCTCGCTGCCGTCATGCCCTATGCCCACGACATGCAGCTCGGGGGTAGCTTCGAGAATAGTCTTTAGCGACTGACAGACAATCGGGTCATCATCCACTACGAGTAGCCTCACCTGCGGCCTCCTTCGGTACTGTTATGAAAATCTCAAAACCGTGATTTGTACGCACTAAAAACTGCCCGTTTAGGGCCTCGATGCGCGCGGCAATGCTCTTCAGCCCGATGCCCTTGCCGTAATCTGCGCTCGGGGAACTACCGTTGTCGGCGATAATCAGCTGGTAGAAGGAAGTGTGCTCGGTCAGGGCTAGGCGCACCAAAGTGGCGTCCGAGTGCTTGGCGATGTTGGAGCAGGCTTCTTTCGCCGCGGCAATGAAGGCGTATTTCATCGCCACGCTCGGCTCGCTCTCTAGGTAGATGCTGTGCTGTACGCGGCATAAGGTAAGGCTGGCGGCCGCTTGCGCCAAGTGTTCGGTGAGGTCTACCGAGGACTCGTACAAGTTGTGGACGCTGCTGCGGATATCGTCCATAGCCGCACTCAGCGTATCCTTAAGCGTGACCAGCGAATGTTGCTCCGGCTTTAGCGTCAGCATAGCGCCTACCTGCAGCACTGCGCTCGCCAGTCTATGCCCTACATGGTCGTGGATTTCTCTGGCGATGCGGTTACGCTCGCCGAGGCGAGCTAAGCGGATCTCGTCGTCTTGCCGCTCCAGCAACAGCATGTGCTGCTGCTTTATTTCTGCGGCCATTGCGCGCGTTGTGTCTAGGAGCGACAGGTAGTGCGCGCGTAGCTCGGCAAAACTTAGCGTGCGATGCTTGAGCAGAACCGCTATGGCGGCCAAGATCACGACGTTAATCAGAAAGAAGTGGCTGAACGTGCTCGCGGCCAGCAGTGGCACGAGCGCGCCCAAGATGATGAAACGCCCTTCTTTGGTGTAAGTGTCGTAAATAATCGCTGGGATAAATGCGCATAAGGGCCAGTAGAGTACGCAGGCTGCCATAAACACGCCAGCTACAACTAGCTGTCGCCTTGAGTCGGCATAGAAAGTTAGCAGCCCTACGGCAACTGCGCTCACTTGCAGGGGTACCACGTGCCAACCCCCGAGTGGTTGCGTCAGGCTAAGTAAGGCGCAACAGGTATAGAGCGTAAGCTTGTGGGGAAGATCGTATTTTTCCATGGCCCACCTTGTCGGTTTCTTTGATTTCAGTCTAACACCCGGGGGCGGTGGCCACAAGCAAAATTGTGACAATTGACACCCCCACCTAGTGACATGGGGCACTGCCACCACGTCATGCGCTGGTCTAGAATAGGGGTGAAGAAACAGCTTGGAGGGATAGTCTTGAGTATTAAAGCGACGAACATAGTCAAGCGTTATGGAGAGCTCTTAGCGCTCGACCATCTAAACCTTGAGGTGCGCGAGGGTGAGGTGCTTGGGTTGCTTGGGCCAAACGGCTCGGGCAAGACCACTGCCATCAACTGTATTTTGTCGCTCTTGACCTACGAGAAAGGCGAAATCACCGTCTTTGGCGAGCCTATGCGCCCCGACGCCTACGCGATTAAAAAGCGCATCGGCGTAGTCATGCAGCATGTGGCGGTTTTTGATGAACTTACGGTGCAGGAAAACATCGACTACTTTTGCGGGCTCTACATTGCCGACGCCAAAGAAAGGAGGGCTCTTGTAGACGAGGCCATCAGGTTTGTCGGGTTAGCCGACTTTAAGAAGTTCGCCCCCAAAAAGCTGAGCGGCGGTCTCTTGCGGCGACTTAACATCGCCTGCGGCATCGCTCACAAGCCAAAACTTATCATTCTTGACGAGCCGACTGTAGCAGTAGACCCGCAGAGCAGAGACAATATCCTAGAAGGCATAATGCGCCTGAACCGCGCAGGCTCCACAGTACTCTACACTTCTCACTACATGGAGGAGGTGGAGCGGATTTGCACGCGGGTAGTCATCCTTGATAAGGGTAAAGTAGTTGCTAGCGGCACGAAAGAGGAGCTAAAGGACATGATTTCCTTGGGCGAAAAGATAACCGCCGAGGTGCATGGACTCACAGAAGCACAACTCGCCACATTGCGAGAGCTGCCAAACATCCTTGCTGTAAGCTATGCCGAAAATGTGCTTACGGTCAAGGCGTTAAAGGGCATGAGTGGGCTGGAGACTATTTTGAAATGGCTAAAGCAGCACAGCGTCGGGTTTGGTCGCATCTACTCTGAGCGCCCCACGCTCAACGACGTCTTCCTCGAGATTACCGGCAAAGAACTGCGAGATTAGGGGGGAGATAGTATGGCACATATCTTTAAGTATCGGCTGAAGATTCTCTTGTCTGATAAGACAACAATGTTTTGGACGCTTGTTTTTCCCATGGTGTTGGCAGGTCTCTTTTCCCTAGCGTTTGCCCAGATCGAGGCAGGGGAGAGATTTGCGCCTATCGACACCGCACTAGTCGACAGCGGGGGAGACGAGGCATTCGTGGCCTTAATTGAGTCGTTAGCCCAGGGCGACGACAGGCTGTTTAATCTTGTACGCGCCACAGAGAGCGAGGGGCTCGCGCTGTTGGCGGCAGGGGAAGTGCATGGCGTTATCGCTACCGGTAGACCGCTGACGCTAAGCATCAATGAAGGCGGTTTCAAGGCGAGTATCCTTAAGACCTTTGTCGATAGCTACCTGCAGAGTAGTGCCGCGGTAACGCGCATTGCCTCCGACAACCCGGCGGCGGTAGGTAGGCTTGCTTCTTTGCTGGCGGAAGAGCGCGAGTTCTTGGTGGATCACCCGCTCGGTCGCGGCACACACAACTTCATGATCATCCATTATCTGTCGCTACTAGCCATGACCTGCCTGCTTGGGGGATATGTTGGCATGAGCGAAATTAGTGCTATCGAGGCTAACCTCTCGCATCATGCCGCGCGCGTGAGCCTAGCACCCGTCCACAAGTTGAAAGTGCTGGCTGCGGGCATTAGTGCGGCTTTGATCCTGCAGTTTAGCAAGTTGCTGCTTTATTTCGGTTTTCTTGTGCTGCTCCTAGACGTTGACTTCGGGTCGCGAACCCCTTGGGTAGTGGTGACCATCCTGTTGTGTACGCTGCTCGGCATCACCTTTGGGGCGTTTGTGACCGCCCTGGTAAGGGGAACCACAGGCCTTAAAGAGGGCATTTTGCTGGCAGTAAGTTTGGCGGGCGCCAGCCTCGCCGGCATGAACGTGGCCGAACTTAAGTACATTGTCGAGACTCACACCCCTTGGCTGGCCTTAATGAACCCCGCGCACCACATCACCGATGCATTCTACACCCTATATTACTTTGACACCTACGAGCGATTTGTGACCAATGTGGTCGGGCTAGTTGTGTTTACGATTCTGTTTACGTGCGGCACATATTGCGTGGTTAGGAGGCGCGTTTATGTCAGCATTTAAGGTTTGCCTGAAGATAATTAAGAACAATCTCCCCGGCATCGTCATTTACTTTGTGGTTTTCGTCGCCGTTTCTATCATCATGACTTTCGTGTATCGCCCATCAGCAGTGGGCGGAGGTACCTTTGCGCCGGAGAGGGTAGACATCGTCCTTTTTACAGACGAAGAGACGGCCCTCGTAGCCGGCCTGCGCGAGGCGTTAGCCACACAGGTGAACTTTGTTGCGCTGCCCGACAACGCGGAACAGCTGCAAGAGGAGTTGTTCTACCGCCGCATCCATTATATTTTGCGCGTGCCGGCGGGGTTTACGGAGGCATTCCTGCAGAACACCCCCATGCTACTATCAAAAACAAGCGTTGCCGGTTCGTCAAGCGCCGTATACATCGACCTGCGTGTCGAGCGCTACTTAGAGTTACTGCGCCTATACACAGAAGTTACGGCAGGCCTAAGCCTAGAACAACAGGTGGCCTTTGCCCTCGACGACTTATCGCAAGCAGTCGAGGTGCGCTTTGCCGTGCCAGAGGTCGCGGCACAGAATCGCGGGCGCCTCGGCATGTACTTTAATTTCTTGCCCTACACCATTCTGTTTGTCATCACTGTAGGCGTCGCAGCGATTTTTATCGCCTTTGGCGGGGAAAAGATTAAACAGCGCAATCTCTGCTCGCCGCTTAACCCGCGCACCATCAGCCTGCAGTGCTATCTCGCCTGCTTGGTTTTTGCGCTGGCGAGTTGGGGGGTCTTAGTGGTGGTTAGCCTGATGTTTGGCCATCAGGAGATCGCCAGCCGTGCCACGTGGTTCTATATTCTTAACTCCCTAGTCTTCACCCTAAGCGCTGCTGGGCTGGCGTACTTACTGGGGAATCTCACTCAGAACAAAGAAGTGGTGTTAGCGGCTGCGAACGTAGTGGCCTTAGGCACAAGCTTTATCAGCGGCGTTTTCGTGCCGCAAGAGTTACTAGGGGTTGCGGTGCTCAGGGTGGCGAGCTTTACCCCGACTTACTGGTATGTGCGCGCTAACGCGGCGATTACGGCGCTCACAACCTTTAACCTTACTACGCTGTCGGGCTTCTTCTCCTCACTCGCGGTACAACTTGGTTTCGCCGCCGCCTTTGTCGTCATCGCCCTTGCCGTCGAAAAAGGTAAACGTGCCCCAGGTTCCTAATCTCTTGTCCTTGGCAACAAGATATAACAACCAAGAGGGACAGTTCTGCTCGTTTATTTGTCGAGAGCGAGGTTATGCAGCCATGAGGTGAGGATATGCCAAGAGCAGAACGTCAGGCGAGCAGCGCCGGTTAATTCTACGTTGTGATTCTCGGCCCGCTAAAATCGCCTGCATCGGCGGGCCTTAAATCAGTTTTCTGCCCTGCACGGTATAGACAGAGCCGCGCAGTAGAGGCGCGACCCCGAAATCTTCTCGTTTACCAAGGTGTATCAGGCGCTGCAAGACGACTAACTTGCGAGCGAATGGGATGATCAATCTCCAAAAATAACCATCCCTTTTGTTGGATTCTGCCGTCCCTTCTGTTGTTCATGTTTGGGACATCAATTCGATTATGTGCTTGCTCTGACCGCCCTTCGGTAGGATTTTACAGATTGTGGCCGAATAAGGAAGGGGATAACGCAGGGGAGGTATAGTCAAGATGATTGACTCGCCAGAGGATGGCATGCATAGGATGGGGGAGGCTAACATGCTTGCTAAAGCCATTCGTATAGCTGCTACCGTACATGAACTGCAGGAGGACAAGGGCCTGCGCCCCTACATACTTCACTCGCTGCGGGTGATGTTTGCCCAAAGCGATGATACCGCGCGAATTTGCGCGGTGTTGCATGACGTCGTCGAGGACTCCGGTGTTAGCATGGAAAACCTCAGGGCAGAAGGCTTTTCGGAAGAAGTCCTCAGCACTTTAGCCGCGCTAACCAAGTGCACGAACGAAGCATACGACGACTACATTGGCAGAGTTTTGGAAAGCGAGTTAGCTTGCAGAGTTAAGCTGGCTGATCTACAGGACAACATGGATTTGTCCCGGCTTGCGAACCCCACGGCGGACAACTACCGAAACTTAGAGAAATATAAGCGAGCAGCGGACCGGCTGAGTAAAGCCTTTCCACTGCGAGGTCTTAATGCCTAGTGCATCATGACTATGCCCCTGTCACAGACGGCTCACCACAAGAAGGTCGCTAGCATGGCATTGAGACGGCCAGATCGCTTGGTGAGCAGGGAGGAGACCTTAGAAATCCTGCAGAGTGCCCTACACTGCGCTTAAACTTTGTACCTATGGGGAACTCGTTGTGTTTCGCGGGCCTGCTCTGTGGGTGCATTCCTTTCTGCGCCCCCGGGCTTTGGCCGTAAAATGTATTATCTAATTAGTTACCTTTTTCTTGTGAAACGCAGACGGTACAAGCCGGTAGGCTTCTTTATTGTCCATTTTGGTCATATAACGTGTGGCAATCCGCTCCTTGCAGCTCGGGCAGAAGAGGGCCCCGTGGTACTGCGAAAAATCTACCGCGCCGTCGATGATGCGCTCGTTATACATTTTCACGAAGTTGCTTTCTCCTACTTTCTGATAGTGGGCAATAAAAGTCTTGCAGCGCGCGCAAGTAACAGCCAAAACGTGGCTACCGCGGACCCTTCTGCAGTTTGGGTTAGGTATTCTTTTCATATATGCTCTGTGTCCTCCTAAACCCTGGACTTACCCTCCGGACATAGTTATCTTGGCAACGGCCTTTCCTGCAGCAGAAAGATGCGGCCTGAGTTGGCATCGTAGTCAAATCCGTACCCATCGGCGATGTACTCCCATCTATCTTCGTTGATATGGTAGATGTAACATTTACCGTCAGGGAAATGAATGTTGTGCGCAGAGCTCTTGTTAACCAAGGCTCTGTCTTTGTCTATCCACTTAGCCAAAACCGCATGCTCACTAGGCTTACCAAGTTCTATGGTCTTTCCGCTGTAATCCATAATGCCCCACGTTTTTGTCTCGTTGTTCCATCCGTTCACATACAGGTGAGGACTAAAGGGAGACATGCTGAACACTGTATGGCTTGGTGCCAGGAGTTTTTCTTTCCCGGTAGCAAGATCGACCATGTAGATGCCGTGTTGTAGTCTGTCAGGGCTACTGGCGGCGTAGAATAACTTGCTGTCATCATGGGCCCAGAAAATCCAGTAGGGGGAAGGAAAGTCGCCCTCAGTTGAGACTGTGCCTACTCTAATGCTGCGGGTGTCGCCAGTCTTGGTATCTGTCAACGTGATTACTCCGTCGCTATACACTGCCACTCGTGAGTCATCCCAGGAGCGTCCCGGCGTATAGGCGGCCCAATCTAGGATAGACAGAGAAGCCCTCTGCTCCTTATGAACTACGGGCGCGCTGAGCGCTCCGGTGGCGATGTTCATTTTGTACTCCCGAACACCGTGGTTGAGCCAGCCAAAGTGTATGCTTCGTGCCAATCGAGCGTGGCTGAAATCTTTAGTCATGCCGATCGCTTGCCTGGTGCTTATGGGGACGTCTCGTGACAACAGCTCTTTGCCAGTGCTATCAAGCACTACTAACCTTTGTGGGCTTACCAAGTTAAACTCCCATTGTGGGCTTGGACCATCAGGGTTCAGAGCAAGGTAGATATAGTTGTTCTTTGAAGCCTTGACTGCGAAAGCTAGGGTCATGTCGTCAAGCCAGGTGAAATCATGGGATATTTCGGCGAGCTGCCGGGACAATCTGTCGACGACGAAGTTCTTGTCAACGGGCACATCCCACCTAAAAACAATCTTTTCTCCCGGCATAACGATGGTCCCGTAGCTGCCTAATTGCAGTGTTTCCCTGATGAGGCCGGATTCCCAAGTAACCGTGGGTAGGGGGGCATTGTACCCTTGAAAGCCATGGTAGCGCTCTAGGGTAAAGGTGACTTGGTCTAGAACATTGCCCTGCTTGTCCTTAAGCCCCTCCGGCGTGGCAATGGCGGTTGCTTGGCTCGGCAAGGGGAGTTTGATGATGTTGTTTTCTAGCACCTCAAGGCCCTCTATCCCACTGGCGTCGACAGATTTGCTGTACTCGAAAATAACGTGTCCGGCCATGTAGAGCAGGGAGTAAGGAGTGTGTGGAGACAAATCATACCTATGACCGTCTATAAATGCCGTGGCGCTGACCAAAACCGCTTTATTCTGCGGAGGTGTCACTGTCGGGGGTGATGTAGCATGGCGACAAGCTACTAGAGTTACAATGCACAACATTGAAAGCAGTAGTTTTCGCATATACAACCTCCATTTTTGCCTGCTACTTTATCTATCTCCAGTATGCAATTACTAGTAGTCCGCGTCAATACATGCCAAGTTAGCGCTGATAAAGCCTTAGAGAGTATGCTAGCCTAGAGCGACATAGAGCTGGCAAAAAGATTCCTGCCCTGCAGCAGGAAACGACAAATGTATGTCAAAATGGGTGTAGCAAGAATAATCACAAGAGTCTTTAAATTGTGCCTCATGGGTTTGCATTTCTCTTGTGAAATTCAGTGCCCCGTCAAAGACGGCGGGAGTAGGTGTGGAGGAGGAGACCAAATGGCAGAGCAACTGATTAACAGCGAACCGCCAACGGGAGAGAGGAGGTACGAAAAGCTTCATCGGCCGGCTAAAGAGTTTAAGAGCAGAAGTGAGTACTTGGACCATGAGCTCCAGATAACGAACCTTGAAGACAAGCGATGGGGATTCCTAAAGCCCGGACGAGATTTCAGGTTTGAATGGGAGGACTTAATTCCTGCGGTGGCCGCAACCATAGGCAGCTCCGTTTTATCTTTTGGCATTATTGGTGGTTATGTTAGCGGCTTTGGCTTGCCCGCTCAGTTGCTACTCGAGAACGTAAGGCTCGAGTTGGTGCTAGTAGGACTTATTATCATGGGTTTTATGTTTCTGAATCCGCGACTAGGAGGCATTGGGCATCATGGTTGGATGATTCCCTTGGTGCCAGCGATAGTGGCAGCAGGAGGGCACCCTTTGGCCATGGGGTTGGTGATGGGAGGACTCGGGCTACTGTTAAGCTTTATCAAAGGGGGAGCAGTGCTGCAAGCGCTGACGCCAAACGGAGTCATCGCGGGGCTGCTGATTTTGTTTGGCGTTGATGGTATGCTAAGTCAGATTAGGGCTCTCAACACCTAGACCGTTCAACTGGGGATAGACTACCTCTTTGTAGCGATGGCGCTAGTCAGTTTGCTAATATATGCCTTGCTGACTAAGCTGCAAGCGCGCTGGGCGGCCATTCCGGCCTGCACGGCGGCTTGCTCAATTGTGGCCCTGGCATTAGGGGCGCCGTTCCGCTTTGTGACTAGCCCCGGTATCCCTAATTTCAATCCTTTCTACTGGTGGGGAACCAATACAGGGTGGATGCTTGGCTTGCCCACGCTTGAGAACTTCATTGCGGTCATACCCTTTGCGATAATCGGTGTAGTGATGTGGCCGCCTGACGCCTTAGGCTTGATAGCCTTTCAGCGCGCAGGTTACCCAGCAGGCACGGAGAAAGCAATTCTACACATCGACGATACTTTCAAGGCGCTCAGCATAAGACAAATCATCGTAGCTCTGTTTGGCGACGCCGTCCTCACCGACCCGATGGGTACATATGTCATTCCGGCCAGTATCATTAAGAGACCACTTGTTGCCGGGCAGATCTTAGCGGGGATGCTCTTTGTGATATCGGGCCTTTCTGGTTATCTGTTGGATATCTACAACTTTCCACCGGTGGTCAGAATTGGTTTGATGTTCGGTGTGTTTGTGCCTCTTATTGAGATAGGCATGCGACTGCTGCGAACAGTTCGGGACGCGCAGGGAGCAGCCATGTGTTTGGGCACAGGCTTATTTATAAATCCGGTCATCGGATGGGCGCTGGCCATGGCTATGGAAAACTTTGGCTTGTTAGGGCCGATCGAACCCGAGCGACTTGAAAAGATGCGCCAAGTAATGTCACGCACTACGCAGCTCGTTATATCGGCGGTGGTCCTAGTAATTGTTTTCGTAATCATGGGGTGGGTGGGGTTGTTGCCTGGCGTCCCCAAATTTTAGTGCAGCTTTCAGGTGTAACCCCGAAGCTTGCCTGGCAGAGAGGATAACGAATGCATGATCAACTACACACTCATGACGCGTACAGTGCATCTTCCTAAGTTCCATCGATAGCAAACATAGTCATTTGGTAAGGGGGCATAGTGCACTGGCATGTGCTCCCTGTTGTTTGACGTGCGAGTTGCTACTAAGTTGGCAGATGGCGTGTTGGTTTGCGGTTGTTTCGGCTGTGTTTAACGGGTCCTTTGTGCTTTTGATGGAAAATCTATTACCTTTGATGCTCTTTTCGTGTATAATCAGGGCATGAAAGTTAGGTGATGATATGTGGGTAAGTTTGCAGTACTTGATTGTATTTTAGAGCAGAATAATGGCTTTCTTAAATCGTGCGAAGCCGTAGCCGCTGGAATCTCTAGGCCTTATTTTCGTGAATATGTGCGAAGGCGTGGACTCAAACGGGTCGCCCATGGCCTCTATATGTCTCAGGATACTTGGGAAGACGGGATGTACGTCATTCAAACGCGATACCCTCAAGCTGTGTTCTCCCATGAGACTGCGCTGTACCTCTTAAACCTTGCTGAGCGGGAACCATTTAGGTACTCCATCACCCTTAAGGCTGGGACAAACGCAAGTGGGCTCACAAGCCAGGGGGTAAAGGTATATAAAATCAGAGAAAGCCTTTTCTATGAGGGTATTGCTGAAGCGAAGTCTCCCGCTGGGCAGGCGCTGAGGGTTTATAACCCGGAACGTACAATCTGTGACCTGATCCGGAGCAGAAGGCAAATTGAAATTCAGGACATTCAAAGCGCATTTCGGGAGTATGTGCAACGAAAAAACAAGAACATACCTTTGTTAATGCGTTATGCCAACGCACTATCGGTTGAAAAAACGGTCAGGCAATACCTGCAGGTGTTGCTCCCATGATACAGACTTCGCGCCAGCTCAAGGCGTTGGTACGCAATCTGTCAAAGGGGGACAGTGCAAGAGCACAGATTATCCTTCGCCACTATGCCATGGAGCGATTCCTTGAGCGTATCGCCCTGTCTAAGCATAGTAACAATTTGATTCTGAAGGGCGGTACCCTTGTGGCAGCTATGGTTGGACTTGATAACCGCTCTACAATGGACCTTGATGCGACTCTAAAGAATACTGCCTTAACTGTTGAAAGCGCGCGCAGGATAATCGACGAGATTGTGTCTATTCAGATTGAGGACGGGATTAAATTTGAGGTCATGAGCGTTGCACCGATCATGGCTGATGCCGACTATCTCGGCGTAAGAGCGATTCTCGACAGCACGCTTGAAACCATGCACATTCCTTTGAAGATTGACTTGTCGACGGGTGATGTAATTACTCCCCGGGAAATCACCTATTCGTTCAAACTACTGTTTGAGGATCGCTCGTTCTCAATACTTGCTTATAATTTGGAGACCGTTCTAGCCGAGAAGCTTGAAACGCTTTTGTCTCGGGGAACGGCCAATACCCGTATGAGGGATTTCTACGACATTTACGTACTTTCCTTGACCCAGCAACATAATATCGATTCCGCTGTATTGCGCAACGCCTTCAACAACACTACTAAGCGACGCGGTTCCATGGCAGCGGTAGAAGACGCAGAGTCCATACTGCATGAGATTCAGTCGAGTGCAGAAATGGTAGTATTGTGGAAGAACTACCAGCGCAAGTTTGAATATGCCACCGATGTAACTTGGAACGAACTAATGATGGCGGTTAGACAACTCTGTCATCTCGTAATGAGTTGATCGCGCGGGGGATCAGTGAACGGTAACAGCGGACCTCACAGGCGATGAGTTCCGCTGTCCTCAGACATGGTAGGAAGGTGAGTCAGGTATTATTGGCCAAATAGGACTTTGTTGCGAATGTTAGAACGGAATTTTAGTGCAGTTTAAAGTGTAACTCCGAAGTTTGCCTAGCAGAAAGGATAATGAATGCATGATCAACTACACACTCAACCGTTCCAATCGCAAAACTCTCGCTCTTTATGTCAGGAACGGCAAGGTGGATGTCCGTGCGCCGCTGAAGTTATCTAAGAGTGACATCGATAAATTTGTGCTCTCCAAAGAAAAATGGATAACAGATAAGTTGGCGATAGTAAGCGAAAAACAAGAGCAGCGCGCGGCATTTTCAGTAAACTATGGCGATATGGTACTGTATCTTGGCAAGAAATATCCAATTGTTGTCAAATCCGGCAGTCGGGTAGGCTTCGATGGAGCGAGTTTCTACATGCCGCCCGACATGTCGCCCGAACGAATCAAGTCCGCCTGTGTTCAGGTCTACCGTTTGCTTGCCAAGCGCGACCTGACTAATAAAGTGCTGCATTTCGCAAAACAAATGCAGGTCATGCCTAGCGCCGTTAAAATCAGCGGCGCCACAACCCGTTGGGGAAGTTGCTCCAGCAATAAGAGCGTGAATTTCTCCTGGCGTCTAATCATGGCCGAAGATGCTGTCGTAGACTACGTCGTTATTCACGAACTGGCGCACATCACCGAGATGAACCACTCCGAGCGATTTTGGGCGCTTGTGGCTGGCATGCTGCCCGACTACAAAGAGCGCTTGCAGCGCTTAAAGGCCTTGCAGAAAAAGTTAAGCCTCGAGGACTGGGATTGATGGATGATGTAGACATGGCACAGGTCCGTCAAGCGGCTTTAGCCGCCTATACATCCTCCGTCGCCTTGGCATGAGCCTTGCGCCGCAGGGCGGAAAACACCACGTCATGCAAAAAAATGTTTGCTAGTGTTCTTGGCTTCTAGCTCCGCTTCTTTTAGCGTGAGGTACACATCGTACGCAGTCGATCAGGCCCGCCGTGCCAGCCTTCCCCGCCTGCTCTGCAGTAGCACCCGTGAGGCAAGGCGAGGCTAGTTCTATGTGCAATTCGATGCGGCACAGTAAAAAAACCACGTCATACACGGTTTATCAAGGAGGGTTTGCCCAATGCTTAAGCTACGCTACCTGGTTGATGATCGAGAGTTAGCCCAAAACATCCTCTCGCGGTGGGAGCATGATCAGGATCATTTGAGTCTCCTAGATCACTATCGCATTTCTGCAAATGCAGTGTATCCATACAAGAACAAGGGGATACTTCACTTCTTGCGCTTTGCTCCGCATGGCGAGAAAGAGGAGGGGCAGATTAGGGCCGAACTTGAGTTTCTGCGCTACTTGCGTGTCAGTGAGTACCCCTGCTTGATTCCCGTAGAGTCTCGCCTAGGCAATGCACTTGAGGTTGTGGAGTTGCCGCAGGGCAGGTACTACGCCACCGCCTTTGTTGGCGTCCCGGGTAAGAGCCTTGCGCGGCAAAACTTGACCCCGGAGCTTCTCTATCATTGGGGTCAAGCAATGGGGAGGCTGCACAGAATTAGTACAGACTACAAGCCAGCGATGTATACGCGCCACAGTCACGTTGCGCGACTTCGCTACATGGCTGATGTTCTCTCTGCCTTCCCAGATGAGCATCTAGCTCGAAAGGAGCTTGCCACTGTAGCAGACCTGCTAGGCACTCTGCCCCAGACCCCAGCAACGTATGGCCTAATCCATTATGATTTTGAGACTGACAACGTCTACTACGACCCGCTTACAGCGGCGCTTAGCGTCATTGACTTCGACGATGCAGTGTATCACTGGTTCACCATGGACGTTGCCACGGCGCTGGCGAGCTACGAAGGCGATGACTCTGCACTTGCCTACGAGCGTTTTGTGGTAGGTTACCGTGCAGAACATCAGCTAGAGGACCAGCAGCTAGCCCTTTTGCCCATCTTCAGGCGATATCAAGACCTTTACTTGTTTGTTCGAGCCCTTCGCTCTGCTAGCGACAAAGGGTTTGGAGAAGAACCGTCATGGATGACTGATCTGCGTTCACGTCTCTACGTAGCGTGCGAGCAGCGGCGTGTGAGATTTGGGCTCCGGTAGTTTGTTCATTCTTGGTCCAACAAGCGTACCCCCCGGGAGCAGGGCGAATGGCGGGGTAGACAGCCTTTGCCAGCTATAGTGAACCCAATGCGTAAACTCACCACATAGCTGATTTATTGATATTAGGGAGGGACTAATCGTGACCGGGAAGAGCCTAGTAGTTTACTACTCATGTGCAGGGAACACGAAAGTCGTGGCGGAGGAAATTCAGCAGCAGACCGGGTACGACATTCGTCGCATCGAGGAAATGCGGCCGCGAGACCTAAAGGGCATCATGTGGGCTGCGCTAGGGGCAGTCTTGGGGCAGAAGAGCGCCATAAAGCCTATGGACTTCGACATGGCAGAGTATGACACCGTTATCTTGGGCGCACAGGTTTGGGCAGGCAAAACCACCCCTGCCATCAACAGTTTTCTAAGCCGCGCTAATTTTAGGGGCAAGAAGGTGTGGCTGTTTTTTACCTTGGCCTCCGAGCAAGTACCGCCGATATTTATTGACTCAGTGACGCGTCGGATCGAGGGCAAGGGTGGAAAGGTGCTTGGTAGCCTAGCCTGCATATCAAAATGGGACCCTAAGGAGCGCGCCCCCTTGAAGCCCGAGGAAGCGAGAGATAAGGTCCGCCAGTGGCTCGCACACATGGGCGAGACGGCAAACCAATGAGGGCAGACTAACAGACCTTAATCTTCTGAACGCTTTGTACGTGTAGTGCCGTTGCCTAGTCTCAAGGACAGTAGCAGGGTTCTTTGGTGCGTGGCATCAATAATGACATTGTGACAGTAAGGTTTATAACATTAGCTACATTATGCAGGTGACAGCATAAATGAGCCGAATCTTAGGAGATAGATGTAAAGTGTTGGTGAGGTGTTAGATATGATGGATTTAATTTTTGCCTTGTTGCAGCTGGTGGCGGTGGGTTGGCCGGTTTGGCTGGCGCTTGCCCTGTACGTGTGGTGGCAGTATAGGCGGTTTAAGCAATCTAAGTACTACGACGCCACAGGGAACGGTTTCTTAAAGACGTACTTTGACACGGGCCTGTACGGAGAGTACTTGATCTACCAGGTACTTGAGAAGTGCCCGGGGCATAAGCATCTGCTAGCTAACGTATACCTGCCGAAGGGTGATGGTGGCACTACCGAAGTGGATGTCATCATGGTGCATGAAGCGGGGATCTTTGTGTTTGAATCCAAGAACTACAGTGGTTGGATATATGGCGATGAGAAAAACCAGATGTGGACTCAAGTGCTCAATAAACGCACCAAGCACAAGATGTTTAACCCCATTTGGCAAAATCGTGGGCATATTAGCGCCGTTAAGAAGGCGCTAGAAGCAGCAGAGATCGACGATTCTTTAATCCGTTCTTACATCGTCTTTGGCGAAGGGTGCAATCTCCAACAGGTAAAGGTCAGCTCACTTGATGTGCGTGTGCTTAAGCGTGGAGAGCTAAAGAAGCAGCTCAGTCGTGATTTGCATCAAGCTCAGTCCATGGGTGCCCTTGCCCCAAACACAGTAGACAGGGCCTATGAATTGCTTAGCCATTATGCTAGAGCTGACCAGGCAGTCAAAGATGCTCATATTGCGCATATCAAACAGAAACACGGGGGCAGGAGTTCTTAAGCAAGGGCATTGAGAATGCGGTGGCCAAAGCTGCCCTAGTAGCATCGCGATAGCCAGTAAGAAGGAACTTGACTAGCTTTACAGAGGCTACTCAAGTTCCTTTTGTGTGCGCAATAAGGGCGGCCGTAGTGGTGCAGGCTAATGTTACAAGCTGCGGATGCAGTGCAGCGCGAGAGAGGTAGGCTGTCCTTCTCTGTCGAATTATATAGCGGCCATTACAGCAGGAGGAAGTGCAACGATGGATGAACGGCTGTTTAAGCCACTGACCGAAGCTAGTTACTTAACAGCAGGTAATGCGTGGCGTTACCGGGCTATTTTGCGCTATTTCTTTCTGCAACATGAGAGCATGCGCCACTTCGTGTACCCAGAAGAAATTCTAAGTGAGCTGCAAACAAGCGCACACTTTGTGAGCTATGAAGAAGGCGACCTAGAGCAGGACTTGCGACAATTGATGGACTGGGGTAATTTAGTTGGCCGGCAGGATGTAACAAGGGTTGCTAGCGTGCAGGAGTTTCGCAAGAAGCGATTTCGTTACCAGGCCACGCCATATACCATTGAGATTGAGCGCATGGTTTGTCTTCTAGAGCAGATGGGTCCGTCCTACGGCGGGTCCCTTGAGCGCACTGATGTGGAAAGACTGCTAGAGACCATACAACAGTTAGTGGCAGCAAAGGACAGCGCAAATACGGAGGATCTACACGGCAAGTGGACAGAGTTATTCTCCGTTTTTCAGCGGTTTTCTACCAATGCTACTAACTACCTGGCTGCTTTAAGTAGTGAGCGCAGTGAGGCGATGATGAGCGTCGAGGGCTTTTTGGCATACAAGGATTCGCTCAGTGATTACTTGCGAAACTTCATCACCACGTTGCAGCGGACCTCGAGAAGAATTGAGGCGGTCTTGAAGTCTGCAGAAACAGACATTTATGTGACGGTGTGCGAGCAGCTGGCAGATTACGCTCTTACTATCCCGAGGCTGGAGGAGCGGCCGCAGCGCGATGAGTTGATTGGCCGGTACAGGCGACAATGGAGTAACCTATGCAGCTGGTTCCTTGATTCCGTTCAACGCAAGAGCGACTGCTCCCAACTACACCGCGAGACCCACGAGGCTATTCGCAGAATTACTAGGTTTGTACAGCGTTTGGGCGATCGCTACCAGCAGCAGCGCAGTCGCAGGCGGGAGTACTTGCAGTTAGCAGCGCGCTTTGCCGACTGTAGCACTCTAGAAGAGGCACATGTGTTGTCGGCCTGCGTCTTTGGCTTGTCGGAGACTAGGCACTTCTATGCTCCGGGTAGGGATACAGAGGACATCTACGCCGAGGTATGGGAGCGGCCACCGCTGACTCTGACTATTAATCCGCGAGTGCGGACTTACAAGCTTAAGAGCAGGTCTGGGGCAGTGCTAGGCAGGGCAGAGGAGAAGTCGGCCGTGTTAGAGGAGTATTTGCAGGCACGTTTAGCTGAAGAAGAGATGCTAACTCGCATCGTAAAAATGGGTTTTTTGCGGGTAGGGGAGCTTGGCGTAGTTCAGCCAGAGATCCGCAAGACTTTGCTGGCCTGGATAGCCCGTTGCCTTTCAAATAGCGAAAAAACCGGTAACACAGAGGGCGGCCGACGATATCGGCTACACACGCGCCCGGGGCAAGTAACGCTCACTTGCACTGACGGAAGGCTAGTTATGCCTGATTACACCTTGGAGTTTATGGAGTGATGGTCGTGGATGAGCAGAGCCAACGTACAGGTTTTGATGATATGGCCAGAGAGGCTGCCGCAGACTTGCTGCAGCATTTCTGGATTTTGCGCGACAGGGATGCGGAGATGTACCAACAGGTGCGAAGCCGCGAGCAGGTTTTACGCAAGTGGTTTTGGGACAAAGCTGGGCTGCGCTTAATAGTACACAGACACTTTGTCAAGTTAGAGAAAGTGCCGGCCTACGCCATGCCCTGGATGGGCATGCAGGAGCTACAGAGCACTCGCGATTATGCCTTGTTGTGCTGTCTGCTTGGCTTTCTTGAGGGTCGTGCTGTTCTAGATCAGTTCTTGCTGTCTCATTTGTGCGAAGAGCTGCAGTCCCTATACCCGCACGCTGGCGAGCTAGATTGGACAAATTACGAACATCGCAAGTCGCTGGTGCGAGTGATGCGGCTAGCGGTTGGCTTGGGAGTATTGGTAGTTGTAGACGGTGAAGTTGACCGGTTCAGCCAGAGCGAGATAGAGGTTCTCTACGAGGTACCTGCTGTAGCCAGATATTTTATGAGAACTTTCCCGCGCGGCCTCGAGGACTTTTCCGATCCGCAGCAACTTCTTGACAGCGAATTAGTAGATGACCCCACCGATAGGCGTCGCCAAAAGATTTATAGGCAGCTTTTGTTTTGCCCAGCCATTTACAGCAGTGGGGGGCAGGACTCTGACTTTCTCTACTTACGTAACTACCGCCATCGCCTGCGCGACGACTTTGAACAGAACTTTGATTTTCAGTTTGAGCTATATAGAAACGTAGCCATGCTAACCTTGCCAGAGCGTCAGTCTAGATTCAGAGCCTTCCCTGGCCACAAGGTTATTGAGGACATTGCCGTGCAGCTGGCGGGGGTGGCCCGCGAAAAGTATGCAGAAAAAGAGCTCCCCCTCCAATACGACGGTAGCCTGTGCCTCACTAAGGCAGAGTTTATGTCTTGGCTAGCAGAATGTGCACAGCGATATTCAACCGGATGGTCAAAGGAATACCGTGAGAAGGATATGGAGGGGCTTTATCGAGACCTAGTAGAGTTGTTCTGCGAGTGGCAGTTAGCGCAAGTTGATGTAGTGACAGGGGTGGTTTGCCTTATGCCGGCACTGGCTAGGTACAGCGGACGTTACCCGGATGACTATCGAGAAATGGAAGAGGGGTGCGAAGGTGGGTAATCGCTTAAAGCCAAACCGCGCTGGCTTGCTGAACTTCTGGTATTATGACGTGCAGGAGTTTCATTTCGCTGATGGCAAGTTGCTCCTGCGGGGTAGTAACGGCTCGGGGAAGTCTGTGACGATGCAGAGCCTAGTGCCTGTACTGCTAGATGGCCGCACGTCAGCAGACCGACTTGACCCCTTTGGGTCGCGCGCCCGCCGCATGGAGGATTACTTGCTTGGGGAAGTAAGCACCCGAGAAGAGCGGACTGGGTACCTGTGGATGGAGTTTAAGCGCCAAGATAGCGAGCGATATATTACCTGTGGTATCGGCCTGCGGGCGCGGCGTAATCTGCCGCTTGAGTTCTGGGGCTTTGTACTTACCGATAACCGCAGGGTAGGCAGGGACTTTGAGCTTTGTAAAACAGAACTGAATTTAGAGACTGGCAAGGAAGAACTTGTACCACTCTCCAAGCGCGAGCTCGCTAACCGTCTGCAAACGGGTGGGCGCGTAGTGGAAAAGCGAGAAGACTACATGGATTTAGTGAACAAGCATATTTTCGGTTTCGCAGGGCGGGACGCTTACGACGAGCTAATTAAGTTACTGATACAGCTGCGTAGCCCTAAGTTGTCTAAGGACTTTAAGCCAACAGTCATCTACGAGATTTTGAACGCGGCGCTGCCCCCGTTGGCAGACGACGATCTGCGACCCTTGTCTGAGACCATAGAGAATATGGACCAGATTAAGCAGCAGCTAGAGCAACTGCAGCGTGATGAGCAGGCAATGAAGAGATTAGCTGCCGCTTACGATAGTTACAACCGCTGGCAATTGTGGGCGCTAGCTAAAAATTTACTACTGGCAGATGAGAACTGCAGTGACTTAGAGCAAAGTCAGAGCGTTCTTCAGCACAACATGCGTAAGTGGCAGTCTGAATTGCAGGTGGCAGAACGGCAATACGATGAGCTGGACTTAGAGCAGAAGAATCTAAAGAGTGAACTGCAGCACCTTGTGGAGCACGAAGTTTATGTTGTGGAGAAAAAATATCGTCAGCTAGAAGTAGAGCAGAAGAATAGACACGCAGCACAACAGACAAAGCAAACGCAACTGGGCGATAAGCAGAAGAACGAGTTTAAGGCGAGAGAGGCCTTGCGGCAGGAGGAGGTCCGGGCGGATAAGTTTGCCGCGGAGCTCCGTGATGTTGCCGAGCAGCTTGCGGAGCTGGCAGAGGGTGCAGTTTTTGCGCTGCATATAGAGCAGCACCAGCATTGGTGCCAGAAGCGTGAGCAAGGCGACTATGACTTTTCGCTTTGGGAAACAGTCGCAGAGCAGCACATGGCGCGACTAGATACGGCCTGGCAGGCAATTCGCGAGCACAAGCAAACGCAGGAACAGCATCGCGAGGCTGATGCAGCCCACGCTGCTGCCACGAGAGCTCTTGATGAAAAGAATAGAGAGCAAGCGGATATAGAAGAAGAAATGCGCGAAAAGAAGGAAAGTTACTTAATCTCTTTCGATGCTTGGTCAAAGCAGTTGCAGGAGCTTGAGCTATCGCCAGCTCATAGGCTCGCCGTCGCGCAAAGAGTAGACGGGCTATACGAGCCCTACTTACCAGCGCAGGTGCTGCAGCCAGTTGAAATGGCTCGAGAGACCTATAGCGAGCAGAGTGCCTTGAAGAAAGGTGACATCAAAAGCCGACTTAGGCACAAAGATGTAGAGATAGCCTCCCTGCAGGAGGAGATTCGTAAGTGTCGCGAACAGGCCGAGCCTGAGCCTAGCAGGCACCCAGAAACAGAGGCTGCCCGACAAGCTTTGCGAGCGGCTGGTGTGCCATACGCTCCTTTCTATGCGGCAGTAGAATTTCGTGAGGGTGTTAGCGATGACCATAAAGAAAGGATAGAGGCGGCCATAACCGAGGCGGGACTGCTGGACGCGCTAATTGTTCCTGCACAGCATTTGGGAGCTGTCTCGCGGCACGATAAGGTATTCATCCCCGCACCGCAAATGTTCGCCTTTACCCTAGCCGATATTCTGCGGCCAGTGCCGACTAACTCGCTTGATGGTGAAGCAATAGATAACGTGTTGCGAAGCATTCTTTACGAGGTGCCCAGTAACGACCAAGGGGCGGTGGTGCTGGGGAGTAACGGCAGTTACCGCGTCGCCTTGCTGTCTGGACACGCGACTACGGGGCAAGGTTCACGCTTTATAGGGCGCGAGGCAAGGCGCCGCTACCGCGAGCGTGAACTGCAACGCTTAGGCGACCAGCTAGATTTGTTGCAGACCGAACGAGCGCAGGTAGTTGCGGAGCAAAATGAGGTAGAAAAGCGGTACCAGATCGCCCAGCAGGAGTTTGGCTCACTACCATCTTTGCAGGGTCTTCTGGAGCAATGGCATAGGCTGACTACGGTCAAAGCACAGCTCAGTGTGTGTCAAGATGAGGCCAATCAGAGGCAGATTAAGCTAGATGCCTGCCACAAGCGCCTGCTAGAAGCCCGCAATCGCCAGCAGTTGGCGCTACTGGAGTTAAATATCGAGGCATCTGAGCCTGGCGTTAGGGCTGCCGTGGAGACCATGAGTGAATATAAGTCCGCCTTGAACAAGCTGCAACGAGAGTATCAGAATTGGGGTCATGCCAGAAAGCTGATTGTGTATCATGGAGACACCTTGCAGGAGGTGCAGGCCGATGTTGACACTCTAAAGGGTGAACTTGCGGTTCTGGCAGATGAAGCAAGGCAAGCGCAGAGCGAGATGAAAGCAATTGAACGACAGCTGCTCGAGATGGGCGCGGAAGAGATTAGAGAGCGTAGTCGCTGGGTGAATATGCGGCTAGATGAGATCCCGCAGGCCCTAGAGAAGGCCGTTATAAGGACGACAGAACTTAAGGGTGAGCTGCAACGGGGCGAAACCGACCTTTGGGGTTTCACTAGACGACTAGTTGAGGCACAAGGAGTAAAGAACGTATGGCAACAGCTTTTCGTGGGCGAAGTGTCCCTAGGTTATGTCGAAGTACCCGCGGGCAGAGACCCTCTGCAGAGGGCTTCGTTAGTGAAGAAGCAGTTAAGTCAAGCAACGCAGCAAGATGGAGGCCGCGTGCTCTCCCGCTTGAACGACGCGTACTATCGTGAGCTGGCTCTGCTTACAGAATACAGAGTAACCCTTACAGAGCAGCCGCGTGAGCTGCCCAGTACAGAGGTAGCTGAGTCATTCAGTGGACCTACCGCACGATTGTCACTGATGCTAGAGTACAAGGGTCGGAGAACAGATATTGTTCATGCGCTTCTGGCTTTACAGAAGGACACCACGGAGCAACAAGAGCTGCTTAACGACAAGGATCGCGAATTATATGAAGAGATAATCCTGCAAAGCGTGGGCGACATGATCAGGCAGAGAGTTAATAGAGCCGAGCAGTGGGTGAACAAAATAAGCAGGTTGATGGAAGAGCGAGATACCTCTAGCGGCCTTACCTTCTCATTAAGCTGGAAGCCGCGCACGGCCGAGCACGAAGACGAACTTGATACCCGCGAGTTGGTGGAGCTTTTGCGCCTTGACCCGAACTTGCTAAAGCCTGCTGACACAGACAGAGTTACGGCGCATTTTCGGGTGCAGATTGATCGCGCCAAGGCAGAGCTGGCAGAGCGGAAGCAGAGCGAGACCTTCCAGACAATAGTTAGGGAATTGCTCGATTACCGCCGCTGGTTTGACTTTAAGCTCTTCTTTAGAAAAGGGGGCGAAAACAAACGAGAGTTGACTGATCGTGTGTTCTTCACCTTTAGTGGCGGCGAGAAGGCGATGGCGATGTATATCCCCTTGTTCTCGGCTGCCTATTCCCGCTACCAGGAGGCCAGGGATGATGCACCGCGCCTAATCAGCCTAGATGAGGCCTTCGCTGGGGTAGACGATACCAATATTCGCGACATGTTTGGGCTAATGGAGCAGCTGGGCTTGGATTACATCATTAACTCCCAGGCTCTATGGGGTGATTACGACACAACCGGCAGACTAGCTATTAGCGAATTAGTGCGCCCGAAGAACGCACCCTGCGTTACAGTGGTGCCATATCTGTGGGATGGCTCTGTGAAGCGGATGATGCCACCGGGGGGCGGTGACCTGGTTGAGTGACTCAGCGCTACTCCTGCAGCAGGCAGTTAAGTACTTTTCGTCTCCTGGTTTTAAGCGACTTATGACTGCCATGGCTGAGCGTTACAGGTCGCTAGGGCGCATAGGGGGCAGCATAAAACTTGAACAGCTGGTAGCGGAAGAGCAGCAAGCCCTATCTGGCGTGCTAGGGAAGGACTTGCAGAGCCATGCTGCAGTTAGCGTCAAACTTAGTGAGTTCCAGAAGGCTCTAGACCAGACTCGATTTGCTGGTTTAGACATGGTGGAGGTGCTGCAGGGAGTTACTGGGGCCTTACTGCGCCCGGTGGGGGAAGAACGGCGAGAGTTTGCCAAAGAACAGAATCGTTTTTTCGCCTCACTTAGGGCAGACTTCACGCACCCTCGCGCCCAAGCTTGGCTGAGTGGAGTCGAGCAGCAAGTAGCCAGCGCACGTGCAGTTTACACGGCGTATAGGGAAGATCGCCTGCAGCTGCGTGTGGACCTAGAAGAGGTGCTTACTGCCTTAAGTAACCTGCCAGTTGACGCAGGAGTTGTGAAACGACTGCCTGTCTGGGCAGTGGATGTTACAGGGGACCCGCACGCCTTTGATGTTGAGACTACTAAAGGACGATACCTACTAAGCGCACTGAAGTTCTTTCGGGAGCAGACCGACGATGGCATGGAAGAGTGCGGAGGCACAGATGCCCCTGCGTTTTTGTTGGAGGCAGTTGGCATCGTGCGTGACGACATCCTTAGTTTTGTGACATGTTACGGGCTTTACGCTGAAGATAGCAACGGCCCGCTTAACTCATGGCGAGCAGCAGTAGCTGAAGGAGCCGTACTGAATGTACCAGTGCGCGAAGCGGCCAAACTTCGCAAGGTGACTCCCGCACACGACCATTGTCTGGTGTTTGCGGTTGAGAACTCAGGCGTTTTTTCCTACCTTATGGATAATCTCCCGCACCTAGCTCCGCCGCTCATCTGCACACATGGCCAGCCAAAGTTAGCGAGCTACTTGGTGTTCGATAAACTGGTGGAGTCAGGGGCGACTATCTACTACTCTGGCGACTATGACCCAGAAGGGCTTCTCATGGCCCAGCGCCTGTCTGACCGTTACCCGGGTCAAGTAAGGCCTTGGAGGTTTGGGTTAGATGACTACAAGGGAGCCGTTTCACAAATTGCGGTCTCCGCAAAGAGACTAGGGCAGCTGCTAAGGGTAACATCGCCAGATCTGCTTGAAGTCAAGGAGCAGTTAATGCGTGACGGCAGGGCAGGATACCAAGAGAAGATACTCCCGAGCCTATTAAAGGATATGCAGCAGTTTAGCGGGACTAAATGAGCTGAGGATTACGATATGCCAGCATGCTTAATGTGGCCCAGGAAAGATGCGCTAAGTGTTAAATGATAGCAGAGAGGGCTGGGAATAGTGGATAACGAGAAAATCAGATGTTTTGGTGACATACCCATCTACATAGATTACCACGACAACGAGTGGGGAAGGCCGGTGCATGACGACCGCAAGCTGTTTGAAATGCTGATTTTGGAAGGCGCGCAGGCAGGACTTTCATGGATTACCGTGCTTAAGAAAAGAGAGAATTACAGAGAAACCTTTGACGGTTTTGACCCTGAGAAGGTGGCTCTTTACGATGATGCGAAAATTGAAGAACTCATGGCCAATGCGGGCATTGTACGAAATCGCCTGAAAATCAATGCGGCCATCACCAACGCCAAGATGTTTCTGAAAATCGCTGCACAACATGGAAGTTTCGATAGGTTCATCTGGAGCTATGTCGGCTATGCGCCCATTGTCGGGCATTGGGAAAAATTCGCGGATATACCCATCACCACTAAAATCTCCGATCAAGTAAGCAAAGACTTAAAGAAACTGGGCTTTAAATTTGTGGGCTCGACCATCATTTATTCGTTTATGCAGGCTGTAGGCATGGTGAACGACCACCTTAAGTTGTGTTGTGTTTATGAGGAGATATTACATGCAAATCTTAGTTGACGCCGACGCCTGCCCTGTCAAACAGATTATCGTCCGGCTGGCGAAACAACGAAGTATACTCGTTACCATGTTGATTGACACCTCGCACGAGCTCCATGATGGTTACAGCCGTATTATCACCGTGGACAAGCAAGCCGACAGCGTGGACTTTGCCTTGATGAGCTTGTTGACCCGTGAGGACATTGTAGTGACGCAGGACTTCGGGCTGGCCGCTATGGCCATCGGCAAAGGAGCCAAGGCTGTCAATCAGAACGGCTTAGTTTTCACGGACGACAATATAGATAAACTACTGATGGAGCGGCACATCGGGCAAAAGATACGCCGGGGCGGGGGTAGAGCCAAGGGTCCTGCCAAGCGGACTAAAGAAGATGATGCCCGGTTCGAGGCGGCTCTTCTCAGACTTATGGATAGAGTTAGTCTTACTACTTAATCCTGTACACCCTTACGTAGCGTCTAAGTTGAGTGGGTGTCGCGATCCATATTGTCATGTAAAGGTGAAGTTCATCGAGCGTAATGCTTTGATCCTCAATGGCATCATGCAGAATAGCACAAACTCTATGGCTTTATCTAGCATGCACCCCCC
>JAGXTJ010000013.1 GCA_018333655.1 Bacillota bacterium
CACAAGAAGAAGGCGGACGCCACAAGCCCTTCTTTGACGGGTACCGCCCGCAGTTCTACTTCCGCACCACCGACGTCACTGGCGTACTCAACCTGCCCGAGGGCGTGGAGATGGTTATGCCTGGCGACAAAATCACCATGACGGTAGAACTTATTACTCCTATCGCTATGGAGCCCGGTGTGCGCTTCGCCATTCGCGAAGGCGGCCGTACCGTTGGTGCCGGTGTAGTTACCGAAGTATTGCTCTAAAGACTTAAGCCACGGCAGGTGGCGCCAAACCACCTGCCGGGCTCATAATACTCCCCAGAGGTTGCCCCATGGCCATGGGTGGGGGTAATTCTGAGGGCAATGAGGAGGGAATAAGACATGGCACAGCAAAAGATCCGCATCAGGCTTAAAGCGTTTGACCACAAAATTCTCGACCAGTCAGCGGAAAAGATCGTCGAAACTGCCCGGCGCACCGGCGCCGTAGTCTCGGGACCGATTCCCTTGCCGACAGAGCGCAATCTATTCACCATTCTGCGAGCGCCTCACGTCGAAAAAGACATCCGCGAGCAGTTCGAAATGCGGACGCACAAGCGTCTCATTGATATCGTGGAGCACAACCACAAGACCGTAGATGCGCTGATGCGTCTAGACCTTCCTGCGGGTGTGGATATAGAAATTAAGCTTTAGTCTGCAGAGATACAAGTTCCCCCAATGGGAACCAATACAAGTTCCCCGAGGGGGAACCAATGTATGGAGGTGTAAGTAAAGATGCAAAAAGCAATTTTGGGGAAGAAGCTAGGCATGACCCAGGTGTTCGCACCTACTGGCGAAGTTCTTCCCGTAACGGTTATCGAAGCTGGTCCCTGCGTGGTTACGCAGATTAAGACCAAGGAAACAGACGGCTATGCCGCTATTCAAGTGGCCTTTATGCCGATTAAAGAAAATCGCGCTACGAAGCCTGAGAAGGGTCACTTTGCGCGGGCCGGCGTCAAGCCACACCGCTTTCTACGCGAGTTTCGCTTAAAGAGCATTGCCGATTACAAAGTTGGTCAGGTACTACTGGCCAGCACCTTTGCCTCCGGCGAGGCAGTTGACGTAACAGGCACTTCTAAGGGCAAGGGCTTTACCGGCGTGGTACAACGCCACGGCTTTGGCCGCGGTCCGATGACGCATGGTTCTAAGTACCACCGCGGCGTAGGTAGCTTGTCCTCACGTGCTGGTGCGCGCACTTTTCCTGGCCGCAAGTTACCTGGGCAGCACGGTCGTTTTCGCCGCACTGTGCAGAACCTGCTAGTTGTCAGGGTGGACGAAGAGCGCAATTTGCTACTCATCAAAGGTGCTGTTCCTGGTCCTAAAGGTTCTCTCGTTACAATTAAAAACAGCGTCAAGGCCTAGCCTAAGTTAGCACTCAGGCAGGTGAAAGGAGGATAAACGCTTTGCCTACTGTTGATGTATTCAATGTGAAAGGTGAAATTGTAGAGCAGTTGGTACTCTCTGACGCCGTTTTCGGCATCGAGGTTAACAAACACGTTTTGCATTTGGCCGTTCTCAAACAGTTAGCCGGACAGCGCCTAGGCACCCATGATACGAAGAATAGGGCCGAGGTTCGCGGTGGTGGGCGTAAACCATGGAAGCAAAAAGGTACAGGGCGCGCCCGGGCAGGCAGTCGCCGTTCGCCCATTTGGGTAGGTGGCGGTATCGCTTTCGGTCCAACCCCCCGCAAGTACAATTTTGACCTTCCGCGCAAGGTAAGAAGACTCGCCCTAAAGTCAGCTCTCACGAGCAAGCTTCAAGCAGGTGAGCTCATCGTTCTCGACACTTTCGAGTTAGCCATGCCCAAGACTAAGGCGGTGACGGAACTTCTGCAGAATTTGCAGATTGCCAAGAAGCCCCTGTTCGTTTTAGGCGAACGCAATGAGAACGTCGAAAAATCTTGCCGCAATATACCCGGTGTGGTTACGCAGCAGGCCGTAGGATTAAATGTGTACGATGTCTTAAACTGCAACAAGTTAGTAATGACGAAGGATGCAGTTCTCAAGGTACAGGAGGTGCTCGTATAATGCGGGACGCCAGAGATATCATCAAGAAGCCGATCATCAGTGAGCGCACCACTGCCTTGCAGGAAGAGCGCAAGTATGTTTTCTCCGTCGACCCGAGAGCCAATAAGACGGAAATCCGCCAGGCGGTCGAACTCCTCTTCAAAGTAGAGGTTGAGGCAGTAAACACGATGAGAGTAGCCGGAAAGTTCAAGCGCCACGGTGTGCATAGTGGTTACCGTTCAGACTGGAAGAAAGCCATCGTCAAGCTAACCCCTAAGAGCAAGAGCATCCCTATTTTTGACTCAGTCTAATTGTAGGGGCGCGATAATTTAAAGATGTTTTCCTGAAAAGGAGGGACAACCAAAATGGCTATGAAGAAGTTTAAGCCCACTTCACCCGCGCGCCGCTTTATGACTGTAGAGAGTTTTGACGAGGTTACGTGTACCGTACCAGAGCGCTCTCTGCTCGCCCCGTTGAACAGAAAGGCAGGGCGTAACAGCCACGGGCGTATCACTGTTAGACATCGGGGTGGTGGTCACAAACGCCAGTACCGCCTAATCGACTGGAAGCGTGATAAAGATGGTATCCCCGCGACAGTCGCTACTGTGGAATATGATCCCAATCGCACCGCCTATATTGCACTCCTCCATTATGCCGATGGTGCGAAGCGCTACATTCTCGCTCCCCATGGTCTAAAAGTAGGAAGCAAGGTTGTAAGTGGTCTGGATGCGGACATAGTGGCCGGCAATGCCCTGCCTCTCCACAAGATCCCGGTGGGCACAGTGATTCACAATATCGAGCTTAAGCCAGGCAAGGGCGCGCAAATGGTTCGCTCGGCTGGTGCCTCGGCTCAGCTGATGGCCAAAGAAGGAAAGTACGCTCTCTTGCGCTTGCCCTCGGGCGAAGATCGTTTAGTGCACATCGACTGCCGCGCCACCATTGGTCAGGTCGGCAACCTTGAGTATGAGAACGTCTCCATCGGTAAAGCTGGCCGTTCCCGCTGGTTGGGCAAGCGTCCCACCGTCCGCGGTGTGGTGATGAACCCAGTGGATCATCCCCATGGTGGTGGCGAAGGCCGTGCACCAATTGGCCGCAAGAGCCCGGTTACACCCTGGGGCGTGCCTACACTTGGTCACAAGACCCGCAAGAAGAAGAACCAGAGCGACAAGTATATTGTACGTCGCCGTAAGTCGTAGGGAAGGGAGGCTAGGTCATGTCGCGTTCTGTAAAGAAGGGCCCGTTTGTCGAAGAACGACTGCTGCTTAGGATTAGACGTATGAATGACAAGAGAGAAAAGAAGGTCATAAAGACCTGGTCCCGGGCGTCGACTATTTTCCCTGATATGATTGGTCACACCATTGCTGTCTACGATGGGCGCAAGCACGTACCAGTCTATGTCGGTGAAGAAATGGTTGGGCACAAGCTTGGCGAATTTGCTCCTACCCGCACTTTCAAAGGCCACGGTGGTCACACCGAGCGGTCTACAACGTTGAAGTAGGAGGGATACGGAATGGAAGCTAGAGCTATTGCGCGCAACATTCGCATTGCCCCTCGCAAAGCGCGCATTGTCATTGACCTCATACGTGGCAAAAGCGTCGCTGAAGCGGCCAATATTTTGAGGTTTACACCTAAGGTGGCCTCAGAAGTGATTATGAAAGTTATGAATTCCGCCGCAGCTAACGCTGAGAACAACTTACAGCTAGACATCAACAAGCTCTATGTAAAAGAGGCTTTTGTGGATAGCGGGTCTACTCTTAAACGTTGGCATCCTCGCGCCCAAGGGCGTATGTACCAAATTCTCAAGCGTTCCTGCCACATCACGGTCGTGGTAAAGGAAAGATAGGAGGTATTGCAGCGTGGGTCAAAAAGTACATCCCAAGGGATTTCGCATTGGCGTTATCAGGGACTGGGAGTCCAAATGGTATGCTGAAAAGAACTACGCCGACTTGCTCCTTGAGGACTTCAAAGTTCGCCGCTACATTAAAGAGAAGCTCTATGCCACTGGCGTAGGCCAAGTCGTGATTGAGCGCACGGGCAATATTGTACGCGTGTTCATTCATACTGCTAAGCCAGGCATGGTAATCGGGCGCGGTGGTGCCGGCGTAGAAGATCTGCGTAAGGCCCTTGAAGCACTCACTAAGAAACAAGTCTACGTGAACATCATGGAGATCAAAACAGCTGAACTCAGTGCCCAGTTAGTCGCCGAGAACGTGGCTGCGCAAATTGAAAAGCGTATCGCTTTTCGTAGAGCCATGCGTCAGGTTATGGGTCGCACCATGCGCAGTGGCGCCAAGGGCGTGCGCGTGGCCGTGGGTGGTCGCTTGAATGGCGCTGAAATTGCCCGTCGCGAGTGGGCCCGTGAAGGGACGATTCCCCTGCATACTCTCCGTGCAGACATCGACTACGGTGTTGCCACAGCCCATACAGCTTACGGCCAAATCGGCGTTAAGGTGTGGATTTACAAAGGTGAGATTCTGCCAAAGCCAAGCAAGGTGGAAGCAGAGGGAGGCGCGTAAATCATGTTAATGCCGAGCAGAGTCAAGTATCGCAAGGTACACAGAGGTAGAATGAAGGGGCGCACCAAGGGCGGAGCCACTATTGCCCACGGGCAGTATGGACTAGAAGCGTTGGAGGCATCCTGGATCACCAGCCGTCAGATCGAGGCCGCTCGTGTGGCCATGACCCGCTACATCAAGCGTGGTGGACAGGTATGGATTCGTATTTTCCCTCATAAGCCAGTGACGCAAAAGCCTGCCGAAACCCGTATGGGTAGCGGTAAAGGTTCTCCCGAGTACTGGGTAGCTGTGGTCAAGCCTGGCCGCATCATGTTTGAGATCGCCGGTGTCGATGAGGCAACAGCCAAAGAAGCACTGCGCCTCGCCGGGCACAAGCTCCCCATTAGGACAAAGTTCGTGGCACGTGTGGACGTGGGTGGTGAAGTAAATGAAGGTTAAAGACATTCGCGATATGAATGACGCAGAACTAGTCCAGAAGATCGATGATCTTAAGGGCGAACTGTTTAACTTGCGCTTCCGTCTTATAACCGGTCAACTGGAAAACCCCATGCGGATTAAGGAAGTTCGTAAGACAATTGCTCGGGTGAAGACTATTCTCCACGAGCGCGAACTCAACATCGGCTAGGAAGGAGGTTTCGCTGTGGAAGAAAGAAACCTGCGCAAAGTCCGTCAGGGCGTTGTGGTAAGTGACAAGATGGACAAGACTGTGGTTGTGGCCACCGAGCAAATGGTGTCTCACCCCCTGTACGGTCGTATCGTTAAGCAGACTAAGAAGTACAAGGCACATGATGAGAACAATGACGCTCGTGTAGGCGATACCGTCAAAATCATGGAGACTCGACCTCTCAGCAAAGAAAAGTGCTGGCGTTTAGTGGAGATTGTTAAAAAAGCAGAATAGACCCTGCATACAGGAAAGGGGATAATCGTCGTGATTCAAAACGAGACGAGATTAAAGGTTGCAGATAACTCTGGAGCCAAAGAGATCCTCTGCATCAGGGTTCTGGGTGGTACCAGTCGTCGCTACGCTAGGGTGGGCGATATCATCATTGCTGCCGTAAAGGAAGCAACGCCCGGCGGAGTTGTTAAAAAAAGCGATGTCGTTAAAGCCGTTGTCGTCCGCACCACCAAGGACTCCCGTCGCACGGATGGGTCTTACATCAAATTTGATGATAATGCCGCCGTCATCATCGACCAGAACAACAACCCTCGCGGGACCCGTATATTCGGCCCGGTGGCCCGTGAACTCCGGGAGAAGAACTTTATGAAAATAATTTCTCTCGCACCGGAAGTGCTCTAGCCCATGCAGAGGAGGTGCCAAGTATCGTGAAACTTCATGTCCGTAAAGATGACCAGGTTCTTGTTCTAACCGGTAAGGACCAAGGCAAAAAAGGCAAAGTTGTGAGTGCCTCGCCCGAGAAAGGTCGCGTGGTGGTAGAAGGCGTAAACATCGTCAGCCGTCACCGCAAAGCCGCTCCTAATGTGGCCCAAGGCGGCATCATTAAGCAAGAGGCGCCTATACACAGCTCTAACCTCATGGTGATTTGCCCGAGCTGCAAGAAGCCGACTCGGATTTCTCATAAAGAGATGAATGATGGCAAGTTCGTTCGCACCTGCAAAAAGTGCGGCGAGAACATTGACAAGTAGGAAGGAGGGCTAGCCATGACAAGGTTAAAGGAAAAGTACCTTAGTGAAGTGCGGCCTGCCCTGCAAGCAAAATTCGGCTACCAGAACTCCATGGAAATTCCCCGCCTCGAGAAAGTCGTTTTGAACATGGGAGTGGGCAAAGCGGTGGGCAACAGCAAGATTCTCGACGCCGCTGCTAAGGACCTCGGGCTCATATCCGGGCAAAAGCCGGTTATCACCCGGGCTAAGCAGAGCGTTTCGAACTTCAAGCTGCGCGAGGGCATGGCCATTGGCGCTAAGGTAACACTCCGTGGCGAGCGGATGTATGAATTTCTTGATAAGTTCATGAACATCAACCTGCCACGCGTAAGAGATTTTCGTGGTGTGTCTCCCAAATCTTTTGATGGCCGCGGTAACTACACTGTGGGCGTGAAAGAGCAGCTTATCTTCCCTGAAATCGACTACGATAAAGTGGACCACGTTCAGGGCATGGATATTACTATTGTGACAACTGCAATGACTGATGAGGAAGCAAAGGAATTGCTGACCCAGCTAGGGATGCCGTTCCGCGCGTAAGCAAAGGAGGAGAAAATGTGGCCAAAAAGTCGATGATTATCAAGCAAGCTCGGGAACCAAAATTTGCTGTGCGCGGGTATAATCGTTGCCGCATTTGTGGTCGTCCACACGCCTACATGCGTAAGTTCGGAACTTGTAGAATTTGCTTCCGTGAACTTGCCCATGAGGGTCAAATTCCCGGCGTTAAGAAGGCCAGCTGGTAAGGCCCTTCACTTAGGAAGGAGGTTCAATACGTAATGGTTATGACAGATCCTATCGCTGACATGCTGACAAGGGTCCGCAATGCCAACCATGCACTCCACGATAGTGTGGATGTACCCGGCTCAGTGATGAAGAAGAGTATTGCTGAGATATTGAAGACAGAGGGATTTATTCGTGATTACACCTGGGAAGACAATGACAAGCAAGGTATGTTGCGTCTCGTGCTTAAGTTCGGGGCCAATAAGCAGCGCGTCATTTCCGGTGTGAAGCGAATCAGCAAGCCTGGGCTGCGTGTGTATGCCCGCAAAGACGAACTACCCCGTGTTCTCGGGGGCCTAGGTATTGCCATTGTTTCAACTTCGCAGGGGCTGATGACCGACAAGCAAGCTAGGGCCAAGGGCCTTGGTGGAGAAGTCATCTGCTACGTCTGGTAGGGAGGTAACAACATGTCCAGAATCGGCAAGAAACCAATTGTGGTGCCGCCGACGGTTGAGGTTAACCTGAACGGCCAGACCATAGTGGTTAAAGGTCCCAAGGGTACGCTCACCCGTGAGCTGCACGCTGAAGTGCGAGTGTTAGTTCTAGAGAACGAAGTAGTAGTGGAGCGCCTATCTGAGCGCCCCCTGCACAAATCACTGCATGGCGTAACTCGCACCATTATTGCCAACATGGTAGAGGGCGTTACCAAGGGTTTTGAGAAGAAGCTGCAGGCTGCCGGTGTGGGTTGGCGTGCTGCCGTGCAAGGCGGGAAACTTGTTCTCACCGTGGGTTATTCTCACCCGGTAGAGATCAACCCACCCGCAGGCGTGGAATTTAAGACCGAGACCATGGCCAAGCCTCCTTTCGGCAACATTCCGCTGATCACGGTGTCGGGTTGCGACAAAGAAGCCGTGGGGCAGGTGTCCGCCACTATTCGGAGTGTTAGGGAGCCCGAGCCATATCTTGGCAAAGGAATAGCCTATGTCGGCGAAAAGATAATCCGCAAAGCCGGTAAGACATCCAAGTAGTGAACGGGCAAGGAAAGGAGTGAGTCAACGGTGTTTAAGAAGGGCGATAAAAATCAGCTTCGCAAAGTGCGTCATTTACGCGTTCGTAAGAGTGTGTCTGGAACCACTGCGCGCCCAAGGCTAAATGTCTTTCGCAGTTCTAGCCACATCTACGCGCAAATTATTGATGACACAAGAGGACATACTCTTGTTGGCGTTTCTACCCTTAGCCCGGAGCTTTCGGGTCAGCCAGGCGGCAATATCGAGGCGGCTAAGACGGTCGGCAAACTTGTGGCCGAGAAGGCTCTCGCTGCCGGAGTCACGTATGTGGTTTTTGACCGCGGCGGCTACCTCTATCATGGTCGCATCGCTGCGCTAGCGCAAGCCGCGCGCGAAGCCGGACTTCAGTTCTAGCAGCAGTAAGGAGGGAAAACATTGGAACGCATCGATCCTAAAGCTTTAGATTTGACTGAGAAAGTCATAGCGGTCAAGAGAGTCAGTAAGACTCGTAAGGGCGGCCGCGATGCTAGTTTTAGCGCGCTCACGGCAATTGGCGACGGCAAGGGTTATGTCGGCGTCGGCCTCGGGAAAGCGAAAGAAGTTGTCGAGGCCATTCGTAAGGCCAATGAAGACGCCAAAAAGAACCTGGTATATGTACCCATCGTGGAAACATCCATCCCCCATCAAGTCATCGGCACAGCGGGCGCCGGCAAGGTGCTCATGAAGCCAGCCTCATTGGGTACTGGTGTTATCGCGGGTGGTGCGGTCAGGGCGATTTTGGAGCTCGCGGGCGTACGCAATGTTCTTACGAAGTCACTAGGCTCTTCTAATGCCATGAACATGGCGCAGGCGACTTTGGCAGGCCTAAAGTCTCTGCGTACTGCAGAGCAAGTAGCCAAACTCCGCGGTATTTCCGTGGAGAATCTCCTCGGTTAAGGAGGCTAAGCAAATGGCAACATTACAGATTACCCTGACGCGGAGCCTCATTGGTCGGCCAGAGGATCAGCGCGACACCTGTCGTGCTCTCGGCCTCACCAAGACCAACAGTACCGTTCGGCAAGCAGATACCCCTGTTATCCGCGGTATGCTTAAGAAGGTCTCTCATCTGGTCAAGGTTGTGTCTCTGGAGGTGCAAGCATGAAACTGCATAATCTACAACCGGCAGAAGGTTCACGTTTAACCAGCAAGCGCGTCGGCCGTGGTCATGGCTCAGGCAAGGGCAAGACCAGCGGACGCGGTACCAAGGGCCAGTGGGCCCGCACCGGCGGTGGTGTGCGTCCCGGCTTTGAAGGCGGTCAGATGCCTCTCTACCGGCGCTTGCCAAAGCGTGGTTTCAACAACAAGTTCAAGACCTTTTACGCACTGGTGCAGATTGACGATCTTAATGTCTTTCCGGCAGACAGCGTAGTAGATCTTTGCGCCCTGCAGGAAGTAGGCTTAGTCAGAAAGTCACTCGACGGGGTTAAAATTCTCGGCATGGGTGAATTGACACGGGCGCTTACCGTACGGGCTGCCGCCTTTAGCCAAAGTGCTAAAGATAAAATTACCGCTGTTGGTGGAAAAGCGGAGGTGATTTAGATGCTTGAGAGTTTGCGCAACATGTGGCGCATAGAGGAACTGCGTAAACGCATACTCTATACTCTAGGTATCTTTCTCATCATCCGCCTTGGTAATTTTATTCCGGTGCCCGGGGCCAATCGCGAGGCCATGGCACAGTTTCTCGAAGGTCAGGGAGGACTTTTTGGTCTTCTTGACGTCATCTCAGGGGGCGCTCTCGCCAATCTCTCTATTTTTACTTTAACCATCGGTCCCTACATTACGGCGAGCATTATCGTCAACTTGCTCCAAGTAATTATCCCCGCCTGGGAGAAGCTCGCTAAAGAAGGCGACGAGGGACGCAAGAAGCTCAATGAATACACACGCTATGCCACAGTAGTGCTGGCCTTTGTACAAGGCATCGCTACCTCCGCTGGCTTGGCTAGCCAAGGGGTACTGGCACGCGGCATCGCCAATAATGTGCTCACGGCACTAAGCTTTACCGCCGGCACCATGATGATTATGTGGCTAGGCGAACTGATTACCGAGAAGGGTATTGGCAATGGCATTTCTTTGGTCATTTTCGCCAACATCGTCTCGCAAATGCCCGGCACCTTAGCTGGCTTGGTCACTTTCGTGCAGGCAGGTACGCTCAATATTTTCACCGTGTTACTGATTGGCATACTGGCCCTCGTCGTTATCGCCGGTGTGGTCTTTGTGCAAGAGGGAGTACGGCGCGTGCCTGTGCAGTACGCTAAGCGTGTTGTAGGGCGCAAGATGTACGGTGGGCAGACCACCCATATTCCTCTGCGAGTGAATCAGGCTGGTGTTATTCCTGTCATTTTCGCTTCGTCACTACTCATGTTTCCACAGGTGATTGCGCAATTTGTGCAGCACCCTTGGGCACAAAGTATCGCCCAGTTGTTCCGCTTTGGTGGCGCGTTCCACAATATACTCTATGTGGTTCTAATATTTGTCTTCAGCTACTTCTATACTTTCGTGCAGTTTAACCCGAAAGAGCTAGCTGAAAATATGCAAAAGCACGGCGGCGCAATACCCGGCGTGCGCCCAGGTAGAGTTACGGCGGATTTCTTGTACAGGGTTGTCACCCGTCTCACCCTCGTCGGCTCGCTGTTCTTGGTGGCGATTGTGATACTGCCCCTCATTCTTTCTGGTGTGGTGCGTATCGACATCGGGCTAGGCGGCACAGCGCTACTCATCGTAGTTGGTGTGGCGCTAGAGACAATGAAGCAAATTGAGGGGCACCTCGTCATGCGCCACTACAGTGGTTTCATGAAGTAGGATAACGAGATGTCAGATATGAACATTATTCTCATAGGGCCACCCGGGGCGGGGAAAGGTACACAAGCTGCCTTTCTCTGCCAAGAGCTCAGCATACCTCATATTTCATCTGGTGACATGCTTCGCGCCGCGGTCAAGGGCGGCACTGCCCTTGGACTGCTAGCTAAGTCCTACATGGATAGCGGACAATTGGTGCCCGATGATGTGACCATAGGTATTGTTAGGGAGAGGCTTGGACAAGAGGACGCGCGATCTGGATTCTTGCTCGATGGCTTTCCCCGCACTATTCCGCAGGCACTGGCACTAGAAGAAGCTCTCAATGGCTTAAAGCGCGACATTTCTTTGGTGATAAATATTGTGGTGCCGCACGACGAGTTAATCCGGCGCTTGACAGGCCGCTTGGTCTGCAAAAGTTGTGGGGCCACCTACCACACTATGTTTAATCCGTCTCCAAAGGGACAGCACTGTGGTCTGTGTGGCGGAACACTGTATCAGCGCTCTGATGATAGCGAAGAGACGGCCTTAGCCCGACTTCAGGTCTATCTTCGTCAGACCGCACCCTTGCTCGAATACTACGAAAAAACCGGGAAACTAAGGAACATCGATGGACTTCTGCCGATTTCTGAGGTGACAGAGCGACTTAGGACAGTGCTCGCCGAAAGGCTCCATGATCAGTCTTAAATCGGAGCGTGAGCTTGTCATGATGCGGCAGGCCGGTAAGGTCGTGGCCGAGGCTATAGCCGAAGTCGAGCGCCTGGTGCGCCCCGGAGTAAGTACTGGCGAATTAAATGCTCGCGTCGAAAGCCTCATGACTCACCGGGGGGCGCGTCCTGCCTTTAAAGGGTACCACGGTTATCCTGCTAGCATTTGTACATCGGTAAACCATGAAATTGTACACGGTATTCCGGGTTTGAAAGTCCTAAAAGAGGGCGATATTATTAGCATCGATATCGGAGCGGAAATGAATGGGTATTTCGCTGATGCGGCCATTACCTTGCCCGTTGGGGAGATTGACGCCGTGTCGCGACGCTTAATCGAGACTACCGCTCAGGCTTTAGAGGCAGGCATCCGGCAGTGTACAACAGACAAGAGGCTGTCAGATATTTCATACGCCATTCAGTGCGTCGCTGAAACAGCCGGTTTTTCCGTGGTCCGCGAGTATGTGGGACATGGCATAGGCAGGGCCATGCACGAAGATCCCCAGGTGCCTAATTACGGGCGCCCAGGGCGGGGCATTAAACTGTCACCGGGTCTTGTCCTGGCTATTGAGCCTATGGTAAACGTCGGAGGTTATGAGACGAATGTGCTCGCCGATAACTGGACTGTCGTGACCAAGGATGGCAGTCGCAGTGCTCACTTTGAGCACACCGTGGTCATCACGCCACGTGGCCCTGAAATACTCACGAGATGCTGAGCGAGGGAGGTCGAGAGCTTGACTAAGCGCGATGATGTTATTGAGGTAAGAGGCAAGGTAATGGAAGCTTTGCCGAATGCTATGTTTAGAGTTGAACTTGACAACGGCCACAAGATCTTGGCTCACGTTTCCGGTAAGATTCGCATCAATTTTATCCGCATTCTGCCGGGGGATACAGTGACACTAGAGCTTTCACCATACGATTTAACCCGGGGACGCATCATCTACCGCTACAAGTAGAGCTGTCCCCCACAAGGAGGTACCCCAATGAAAGTCAAGCCTTCCGTCAAGCGTATGTGCGAAAAATGCAAATTGATTAGACGTAAAGGGCGTGTCATGGTTATCTGCGAGGAGCCTAGACACAAGCAAGCACAAGGATAGTATCTCGCAGCAAAAACAGGAGGTGGCATTAAACAGATGGCTCGTATCGCAGGTGTAGACCTGCCGAGGGAAAAGCGTGTTGAGATTGCACTCACCTACATTTACGGAATTGGCCGGAGTCGCTCGAGTGATATTCTCGCCAAGACTGGGGTGAGCCCTGACACTCGCGTGCGTGATCTGACCGAGGAAGAAGTAGCTCGGCTTAGAGAAACGATTGACAAAGGATTCCCTGTTGAAGGGGATTTGCGGCGCGAAGTTACTGCCAGCATCAAGAGACTTATCGAGATTGGTTCCTACCGTGGCTTGCGCCATCGCCGCGGTCTGCCTGTCCGTGGGCAGCGCACAAAGACTAATGCTCGCACCCGCAAGGGCCCACGCCGTACCGTCGGTGCGAAGCGTAAGTAGTCGAAGGAGGAGAAGCGCATGGCAAAACGTAAAACAGCTGCAGCTAAAGTAAAGCGTCGCGAACGCAAAAACGTCGAGTTTGGCGTGGCGCATATTATGTCGACATTTAACAATACCATGGTGACCATTACGGACAAGGCCGGCAATACCTTATCCTGGTCATCGGCCGGTAATGCTGGCTACAAGGGTTCTCGTAAGAGTACGCCTTTCGCCGCGCAAATTGCTGCCGAAAACTGCGCCAAGGTAGCTATGGATCAAGGTTTGCGTGAAGTAGAAGTTCACGTTAAGGGCCCTGGTTCTGGTCGCGAGGCCGCAATTCGTAGCCTCCAGGCCGCTGGCCTCGAAGTAAGTTCTATTAAAGACGTAACCCCTGTACCACACAATGGTTGCCGGCCGCCTAAGCGGCGTCGCGTCTAGGAGAGGGAGGAAAGCATAATGGCAAGATATATAGGTCCGGTATGCCGGCTCTGCAGACGCGAGGGAACAAAGCTTTTCTTAAAGGGCACTCGCTGCTATACAGGCAAGTGTGCCATTGACCGTCGCGGGTATGCGCCTGGCCAGCATGGACAAGGACGCAAGAAACCCACTGAGTATGGTATACAGCTGCGCGAAAAGCAAAAAGCCCGCCGCATTTACGGCGTTCTTGAGCGTCAGTTCCGTCGGTACTTCTTTACCGCAGCGCGGGAAAAGGGTATCACCGGCGAAAGACTGTTGCAGCTCCTTGAGCTAAGACTAGATAACGTAGTGATGCGGGCAGGTTTTGCCGATTCACGTAGCCAAGGTCGCCAACTAGTGCGCCATGGTCACTTTATCGTCAACGGACGCCGCGTCAATATTCCGTCCTACCTCGTAAAGCAAGGCGATGTAATCGCTGTAGCCGAAAAGAGCCACAAACTCGTTGTTTTTGAAGGGGTTGCCGACAACATGAAGGGGCGTCGGGTTGTGCCTTGGCTCCTTTTGGAGCCGCAAGCTCTCAGGGTAAGTGTCACTGGGCTGCCAAAGAGAGAAGACATCGATATTCCAGTACGCGAGCACCTTATTGTGGAGAGATATTCGAGATAGGGCACCCTCAGACCGGAACAGTCAGGGAAGTAAGGAGGGTAATCGCCTAAATGTTAGAATTGGCAATGGAAACACCCAGGGTGACTCGCCAAGAAGGAACGACCACGTACGGCAAGTTTGTGGTGGAGCCGCTGCAGCGCGGTTATGGCACCACCTTAGGCAATGCCTTGCGTCGGATACTACTTTCTTCTCTACCCGGAGCTGCTGTCACCTCTATTAAGATCGAAGGCGTGTTGCACGAGTTTTCGACCGTGCCTGGCGTCGTTGAGGACGTGACCGACATCGTCTTAAACATTAAGACGCTGCGTTTGCGCATCCATTCGCCCGGAGAAAAAACTCTCCGCATTGAGAAGGTCGGCGAAGGCATAGTAACGGCAGCGGACATCATAACTGATTCCGATGTTGATGTTTTAAACCCTTCACTGGTTATTGCCACACTTGACAAGGACGCTCGACTGTTCATGGAAATGACGGCTATCGGGGGACGTGGGTACAAGCCTGCGGAGCGCAACAAGAAACATCAACAGCCCATAGGCGTCATACCAGTGGACTCAGTGTTCACGCCTGTTACAAGGGTCAACTACAGCGTCGAGAATACGCGCGTGGGCCAGCATACGGACTACGACAAGCTTATTCTAGAAGTCACGACGGATGGTAGTTTGAGCCCCGAAGAGGCCGTGAGTGTTGGCGCGAAAATAATGAGCGACCATCTGCACCTCTTTGTCAGTTTGACAGAGAAGGCGGAGTCTACCAAGACCTTGGTAGACAGGGCCGAGAACATTAGGGATCGCATTATGGAGATGGCCATAGAAGAACTAGATCTATCAGTTCGTTCCTTTAACTGCTTAAAGCGCGCTGGCATCAACACGGTCCACGAGCTCACGAGTAAGACAGAAGACGAAATGATGAAAGTACGCAACTTGGGTAAAAAGTCGTTAGAGGAAGTGCAGCACAAGCTCGCTGAACTTGGACTCTATCTTACTAAAGCCGAAGAGTAAGGGGGGAATGACATGTCTTACCGCAAATTAGGGCGCAGAACTAATCACCGTCGCGCTTTGCTGCGCAACTTGGCAACTACTTTGTTGCGCTTAGGTCGCATGGAAACAACCGAGACCCGGGCCAGCGAAGTGCAGCGCATCAGTGAAAAGCTTATTACCTTGGGCAAGCGTGGCGATTTACATGCCCGCCGTCAGGCGTTGTCGTACATCTTTGATGAAGATGTAGTGACTAAGCTCTTTACAGAGATTGCGCCTAAGTACAAAGACCGCGAGGGTGGCTACACTCGCATCATGAAGTCAGGCGTGCGCCGCGGCGATGCGGCACCGCAGGCCATTATTGAGCTGGTGGAGTAACCCCCACCAGCTTTTTTTATGGGCCCTGATTTCGGTGATGCCCACATCCCTAGGGGAGGTGAACGGGTATGACAATTCTCGAGGTAGAAGACCTCAAGCATAGCTATCGCGGACATGAGGGCGACACTGTTGCTCTCGCGGGAGTTGATTTAAAGGTGCAGCAGGGTGAATTTGTCGCGGTCATCGGTCGCAATGGCTCTGGCAAGAGCACGCTGGCCAAGCATTTTAACGCCATCCTGCTACCCTCTGGCGGGCGAGTACTAGTAGAGGGCCTCGACACGCGGGATGAGGCCCTCTTGTGGGCTGTGCGCCAAAGGGTAGGCATGGTTTTTCAGCACCCAGATAATCAGATTGTGGCTACCATTGTCGAAGAAGATGTCGCCTTTGGGCCAGAGAACCTTGGCGTACCGACCCAAGAGATTATCGAGCGTGTTGACGAGTCACTTCGCCAGGTCGGTATGGAAGCGCTACGCACCCATGCCCCCCACCTATTGTCTGGTGGGCAGAAGCAGCGTGTCGCCATCGCTGGGGTGTTGGCAATGCGCCCTAAGGTTATTGTGCTAGATGAGGCCACTGCCATGCTCGACCCCATCGGCCGGGCCGAAGTGATGAACACCATCCTGCGTCTCAACAAGGAGCAGCATATGACGGCGGTTCTAATAACCCACCACATGGACGAAGCAGTTAGAGCAGACCGTGTCGTGGTTATTGATGAGGGCCAGGTGGTGCTTTCTGGCTCGCCCGCAGAAGTCTTCTGCCAGTACGAGCTCCTCGAGTCCTTAGGTCTTGATGTACCTGTAGCCACGAAGCTGGGCATAGAACTGGAGAGGAGTGGGCTGCCTCTACCGCAACATGTTTTGACGGCAGCTCAGTTGGTCGACGAACTATGCCAATTAAACTAGAACAGGTCAGCTTCGTCTATGCCGAGGGCAGCCCCTTTCAGCAGCACGCCTTGAAGGACATCAACTTGACCATTAATGACGGTGAGTTTGTCGGCATTATCGGGCAGACAGGCTCGGGCAAGTCCACCTTGGTGCAGATGCTAAACGGTTTGCTTAAGCCTACCTCTGGCACAGTCACCGTCAATGGTCTAGTGACTACCGCTAAGGGCGTCAAGTTAAAAAGCTTGCGACAGGAAGTCGGCCTAGTGTTTCAGTTCGCCGAGCATCAGTTGTTCGCCGAGTCCGTCGCGGCCGATGTGGCTTTTGGCCCCCTGAATCAGGGTGTGCCCGCGCTAGAGCTTGCCTCGCGTGTGGACAGCGCCATCTTGACTGTGGGCTTGCCACTTGAGATTAAGCAGCGCTCACCCTTTGAGTTATCTGGCGGGCAAATGCGGCGCGTGGCTATTGCTGGGGTCCTAGCCATGAACCCCAAGGTTCTTATTTTGGACGAGCCTACCGCGGGGCTAGACCCCCGCGGCCGCGATGAAATCCTAGCCCGCATCCGGGAGCTTCATCGCGAGCGCGGCATCACCGTGATCTTGGTTTCGCACAGCATGGAAGATGTGGCGCGCTTAGTCGATCGCCTTGTAGTCATGCACGAGGGACAAGTAATTCATGATGCCCCGCCACGCGAGGTCTTTGCGCATGGTGCGGCACTTAAGGCCATAGGTCTCGGCGTACCACAGGCTACCGAGGTGCTGCAACTACTGCGGCAGCGGGGTTGGGCGGTGCCAGAGGTAGCGTTGACCCTCGAAGAGGCGCGTCAGGCCATAGCCCAAGCCTTCGGCGAGAGGAGGGCGCGCGCTTGAGCTTTAAGCAGAATATTACCCTCGGGCAGTACCTGCCGGGCAGTAGTGCGGTACATCGCCTCGACCCACGCACCAAGCTCCTGATGTCCTTTAGCTTTATCATGGTGCTGTTTATTGTGCGTGGCGGCTGGGTGACTTATGGTATTTTAGGGCTGGCGGCCCTGCTCACCATCCTTACGGCCAAATTGCCTCTAGGCATGGTGGCACGTGGCTTGCGCCCCATTCTCATCATCTTGTCACTGACCATAGTCCTGCACATTTTTTCTACGCGTGAGGGTGTCGTGCTCTTTAGATGGTGGTTCCTCGCGGTCTACTCCGGTGGCATCAATCAGGGCTTGCTCTTGGCCGCACGGCTAGTGCTCCTAGTGTTATCGACCTCGGTACTAACCCTGACGACTTCACCTATTGCTCTCACCGACGCCATTGAATATGTCTTGAAACCATTTAAAAGAGTGGGCTTGCCGGCACATGAGTTAGCCATGATGATGACCATTGCCTTGCGGTTTATTCCTACCCTTATTGAAGAAGCCGAGAAGATAATGAAGGCACAGTTAGCGCGCGGCGCAGACTTTGAGAGCGGTGGCCTTATGAAAAGAGCCAAAGCCCTTTTGCCCCTCCTCATACCTCTCTTTATCTCGGCCTTTAGGCGGGCGGATGAGCTGGCTATGGCCATGGAGGCGCGGTGCTATCGTGGCGGGGACAGCAGAACTAAGTTTAAAGTGCTGCGCTACACCATGCTTGACAGCTACGCTTGGGTGCTTTTCGCGGCACTCTCTGCCCTAGCTCTATATGTGAGTTATCTCTAATGAATCTTAAACTGGTTATTGAGTATGACGGTACGGACTTCTGTGGCTGGCAGCTCCAGCCAGGGCAACGCTCGGTGCAGGGCGAGATGGAGAACGCCATTGCCGCCCTCACCGGTCAGACAGTTAGGCTGCACGGGGCAGGTAGAACGGATAGTGGTGTACACGCCCTGGCTCAAGTAGCTAACTGCCAGCTAGAGACGAAGATTCCCCCCGGGCGTTTTGCCGCCGCACTCAATCCGCTCCTGCCTAGTGACGTCAAGGTGTTGTCAGCCGAGGCCGTCAGTGATAGCTGGCATGCCCGCTTCTCGGCGCAGGGCAAGGTGTATGTTTACCGGCTTCTTTTGTCGCCGTCGCCGCGCCCGCTCGCTAGGCACCGCGCCTACCGTCTGCCCCCAAACCTTGACCTAGACGCCATAGAGCGTGCCTTGCCTCTCTTTGTCGGCCGCCACGATTTTCGTGCCTTTGCCGCCAAAGGAAGTAGTGCTTTGACGACGGAGCGCACGATTACTAGGGCGGAGCTTACTAGGCGGGGAGAACAATGCGACCTCGTCTTTAGCGGGGACGGATTTCTCTACCACATGGTGCGTATCATAGTAGGCGACCTCGTTAGTGTCGCCCTGGGCAAGCTGACGATCCAGGACATTGCCTCCGCCCTTGCCACCGGCTACCGCTCGCGCCCGCCCGTCACGGCCCCCGCGCAGGGTTTGTACTTGGTAGAAGTTATCTACGATGACGAGCCCTTATGTTGACAAGGCCGCGCGGAGATAATAGAATAGTAGACGTCCGATTGAGCCCCGGACAAAGCCTTTTACGTTTATAAATTTGACAAACCTTTTAGGGAGGGAACCCCATGCGTAGCACTTACATCGCCAAAGAAGGTGAAGTGGAGCGGAAGTGGTGGGTAGTTGATGCTACCGGCCAGTCACTCGGACGCCTCGCCAGTGAGGTTGCTGCTATTCTCCGCGGCAAATTGAAACCCGAGTTTACCCCCCACCTTGACACTGGCGATTTTGTTATCGTTATTAATGCCGACAAAGTCGTACTGACAGGAAAGAAACTGCAGCAAAAGATGTACAATCGCCACTCTGGCTATCCGGGGGGTTTTCGCGCCACGAGTTACGACGTGTTGATGAAGACCAAGCCCGAATTCGTCATCGAAAAGGCTGTTAAAGGCATGCTGCCACATAACCGCCTCGGCCGTGCCCAGGGTAAGAAGATTAAAGTCTACCAGGGCACAGAACATCCCCACGCCGCACAATTGCCCGAAGTTTGGACCATGAGAGGTTAGGAAAGGAGGAGGTAAAATTGGCTACACTACAATATCGCGGCACAGGTCGCCGGAAGACGTCCGTGGCAAGAGTTCGTCTAGTGCCTGGCTCGGGGAACATCGTCATCAATCGCAAAGGCATCGATGACTACTTCGGGCTAGAGACGCTCAAGCTAATTGTGCGTCAACCCCTCGTCCTAACCAATACCACTGGTAGCTACGATGTCATCGCCTTAGTGCATGGCGGTGGTGTTTCTGGGCAGGCGGGGGCCATTAGACATGGTATCGCCCGTGCTCTCATCGTTGTCGACGCGGCCATGCGTCCCACACTCAAGAAAGCGGGACTCTTAACGCGTGACCCCCGTATGGTTGAGCGCAAAAAGTACGGCTTGAAAAAAGCTCGTCGTGCACCCCAATTCTCCAAACGTTAAATCAAGCAAGCCATGGGTTTATCCCGTGGCTTTTTGTTTTGCCGAGACTTTGACTCCGGGAGTATTGTTTGACGCGCATTCGTCATAGATATGCACTATCTATGGTCAGGGGGCGAAGGTGCAAGTGTTAAGACGTTTATTGTTCTTGCTGTTATCCCTCGTCGTCTTGCTGGGGCCTCTGTTTCTCGTTAATACTTCGCGCCCAGTGGCCACCATTTGCACTCCTCTCGCAGACAAAGTAATCGCCGTTGACCCAGGTCACGGTGGCGTCGACCCCGGGGCTATTGGTCCGGACGGCCTGCTAGAGAAAGACATAGTGCTAGACATTGCCCTCAGGCTACGTACGCTGCTACAGTCTGCCGGTGCTACCGTGGTGATGACTAGGGAGACTGACATAGACTTAAGTGATGCGGCACTTGGGCGGCAGTACTCGAAGCGTAAGCGCCAAGACTTACAGCGGCGGGTAAAGCTCATTAACGACAGTAATGCTAGAGTGCTGATCTCGATTCATGTTAATAGTATGGCCTCCGCGCGTTGGTCGGGGGCGCAGGTCTTTTATCATCAGGATGCCCCCGAAAGCCGGCGCTTGGCGGAGACGATTCAGTACGTCCTGCGCGAACATTTGCAGAACACCACGCGCCAGATAGCCACAGGCGACTTCTATATAACGCGCGTGAGTGCCTGCACAGCGGTACTAGTGGAGGTGGGGTTCATTTCTAACCCCACGGAGGCCAGACTGTTGGCGAGCGCAGATTATCGGGCGCAGCTGGCCGCGGCGATATTTGGCGGTCTCTTACACTACTGGCACCAGCCCTAGCCGACCATGTGCCCAAATTTAGGCGCAACACGCCGAAATATCGGCGCTATTTTCATGCAGAAACGCATAAAGGCGCATACCCATGAAAAAATGCGCAAACGCAGATGAAATTTCTCTCTTGTTGGCATGATAATTGCTAGAATATATATGAGATTGCGGTAAGTCTACGAACCGCACAGAAGGGGGACTAAATATGGCTAAGGTAAAAGTGATTCTCTGGGGTCTAGGAGCAATGGGTGGTGGCATGGCTAGGCTACTACTGCAAAAACAGGGGGTGGAGATTGTCGGGGCTATCGACCTTCATCCCGACAAGGTGGGAAAATCGCTAGGGACGGTTCTTGGCGGTTCAGCGCTCGACATCACAGTCAAGGGCGACGCCGCCGAGGTAATCGTCCCCGGGGCCGCAGACATTGTCTTGGTCTCTACCGGTTCTTTCACTCGCGAGGTCTTTCCGCAACTTGAGCTCGTCGCCAAGGCCAAGATGAACTGTATCACCATCGCTGAAGAAATGGCCTACCCACAGGCGCAAGAGCCCGAGCTAGGGGCAAAGCTAGACAAGATGTTTAAGCAAGCAGGCGTTTCATTGCTCGGCACCGGCATTAACCCCGGTTTTGTGCTCGACTCGCTCATCATCGCTTTAACAGGGGTATGCACCCATGTCGAGAGCATTAAGGCTGTGCGCATTAATGACCTCTCGCCCTTTGGTCCCACAGTAATGCGCACCCAAGGCGTAGGCACCACTCTAGCCGACTTTAATGCTGGTATTGCCTCTGGCAACATCGTCGGCCATGTCGGCTTTCCGGAATCCATTAGCCTTATCGCTGCGGCACTTGGCCTTAAAATAGACCGCATTGAAGAAGTTAAAGAGGCCATCGTCTCACACACCTATCGCGAAACGCCCCATGTAAAAGTAGAGCCGGGCATGGTCGCTGGCTGCAAGCATATTGCCTATGCCTACAGTGGGGACAAGTTGGTCATTACACTCGAGCATCCGCAGCAAGTAAGGCCCGAAACAGAGCAGATTGAGACTGGAGACTATATTTTTGTCACCGGCACACCCAATATCAACATGGCCATAAAGCCTGAGATTCCAGGTGGCATCGGCACCATAGCCATGACCGTGAATATGATTCCGGCCGTAATTAATGCCGCGCCTGGGCTACGCACTATGTCTGACCTACCCATTCCGCGCGCTCTCATGGGGGATATCAGCCAATTGGTGGAGGCGAGCAAGGGGTGTTAAGTCAGGTCGGCAGCTGGGTCGAAATTGCCTGGGTGGCCATGACCCCCGCTGAGCGGGCCGAGCAGCTGCCCGAAAGTAGCAAGACAGTGCCCGTGGTGGCCAGAGTAAAAGGCTTTGCCATGGCTAGTGTCGCGCTAGGGGCAGAGCTAAGCGTTAAGACGCTATCGGGACGTACTCTGTCGGGGACCTTAGTCGATTTGGAGCCCGTCCATACGCATAGTTTTGGGCGGCCGCAGCCTTTACTTTTGGCCATTGGTGGCTTCCTGCGGGAGGAACTGCGGTCATGACGAGCTACAAAGACATCATCGCTAAGAAGAGAGAAATTACGGCTAAGGCACTAGGTTTTGCCTACGAGAAGCATGAACAGGGCGGCTTAGCCTTTGACTACGAAAGCATGATGAATAACACCGGGTACACCTTAGATGAGATACGGCGCATTCAACTCGAGACGGGTGTGGGCAACACGCCGCTACTGGAACTGCGGCAAATCACTCGCCTAGCTCGTAAGTATGCCCCACCTGGCAAGGGGGCCCGTATATTTCTTAAAGACGAGGCCGCTAACCCAAGCGGCAGCTTTAAGGCGCGGCGCGCCGCGATTTCTGTCTATCATGCCGCCAAGCTAGGTTACGCCGGCGTCGTGGCGGCTACCTCTGGCAACTATGGCGCAGCGGTGGCCTCCCAGGCGGCCATGCGCGGGCTTAGAGCGATTATCGTGCAAGAAGTGTACGACAGCAAAGGTCTCGGCCAGCCCGAAATACTAGAAAAAGGCCGTGCCTGCGAAGCGTACGGGGCAGAAGTAGTACAGCTTACGGTGGGTCCTGAGCTCTTCGCTATTTTTCTGCAAGTGCTTGATACGACCAGTTACTTTAACGCTTCTCTTTACACGCCCTATGGAATTGCCGGCATTGAGACTCTAGGAGTAGAAATTGTGGCCGAGGTGCGTGCGCGGACAGGCCGCGACCCCGATGCCGTGGTCATTACCCATGCGGGGGGCGGCAATGTCACTGGCACAGCGCGCGGCCTCAAAAAGGCGGGGGCCGAGGCCTGCTGTGTCATCGGTGCAAGCGTAGACCTAGGTGGCCTACATATGGCGAGCGACAGCGACTTTAATCGCAAATCCTTCACGACCGGGCATACGGGGTTCTCTGTTCCCTTTACCACTTGGCCGGACCGCGCCGATGTGCCGCGTAATGCGGCGAGGTCGCTCCGCTACCTCGACCGTTTCGGTACTGTCACTCAAGGTGAGGTCTTTTATGCCACCGAAATGTTAGCACAGCTCGAAGGCCTAGAGCGCGGACCGGCAGGCAATGTTTCTTTGGCGGCTGCCTTCGCCCTGGCGCAAACTATGGATGAGGACCAAGTAATCGTGGTGCAAGAGACCGAGTACACAGGGGCAGGTAAACACCCTAGTGCTCAGCTCGCTTTTGCAGAGTCACAAGGTATCGCCCTGTCCTCTGGTGACCCGCGGGGGAGCGTCCCCGGTAAATCAATCATTATCCCCTCGCACCCTAACTTGCTGCAATTTAAAGAGCTCAGCATGGACGCGTTACGTCAGTCTTACTTGCGGAACGCTCTCGCCCACAAAGGCGCAGGTCTCTTGTCGCCACGCGAGGTAGAGTTTCTCAGTGAAGACAGTCGGACACCGCAGAGCTTGGTCTGGCAAGTAGTCGGTAAGTAGTCACATTTTGAATTAGGGAGGCAATTTATGCAGCGTAGCGATGATTTTGCCACACGCCGTCAACACCTCGCGGTGCTTAGCGAGGCCGAGCTAGAAAAACGTTTTTGGTTCCTCGCGGACAAAATTATGCAGCCCCTAGTCGACCTAGCCGAAAAACATACTTCTCCCTCCATCGAAAGATCCGTTCTCCTGCGCATGGGCATTTCTTCTGTCGAGGCGGGCTCCCTAGTTAAACGCGTTATGGAATTAGGCCTCTTGGGTAAGGGCGCTGGGCATGTACTGGTGGCCATGGCCAAGCTAAACAGCTGTTCTATCAATGAGGCAGCGGACAAACTTATGACGCTACAGGGCGGCGAGCAAGCAGTGCAACATTTCAAGGGGGGCGCGCGCTAATGGACAAGCTGGTAAAAAACGAAAAAATAAATGTCCCCGCCATTCTCGAGAACTTAGCAAGCTACCGTCCTCGCCGCCAAGGATGGACTTGGCGCACCAAGGTGCCTCAGCAAGTAATCAACAATCTTAAATATCAGCAGACCTCCGAGAATCTCACCCAGAGCATCCCCCTGCCTGCTGCCAAGCATTTCGGTGGCATAGACCCCCAGCCCGATTGCGTTATCACCACCGAGATTGCCTCCGGCCGCTTTGAAGACGACATTAGGCGCATGCGCATGGCCGCTTGGCATGGGGCTGACCACATTATGGTTATTCGCACGGCGGGGCAAAGCCACTACGATGGCCTTATTGAGGGAACTCCGGAGGGCGTGGGTGGCGTGCCCATCACGCGTAAGCAAATCCGCGCCTCGCGCAAAGCACTAGACCTAATTGAAGACGAGGTAGGGCGGCCTATCAACCTCCACTCCTATGTATCTGGCGTGGCTGGGCCAGAGATTGCCGTACTCTTTGTGGAAGAAGGCGTGAATGGCGCCCACCAAGACCCGCAGTACAATGTGCTTTACCGAAATGTGAATATGTATCGTAGCTTCGTCGACGCGGCCGTGGCCAAGAAACTGATGGCGAGCGCCGGCATGGCACAAATAGACGGCGCGCACAATGCCAACGCTACGGCTCGCGAAGGCTACAAGGTCATGCCCGAGCTCCTCGTACAGCATGCCCTTAATAGCTCTTACTCGAGGCTCGTCGGCATGGACCCAGGCAACATCTGTCTCTCTACCGTGCCGCCTTGTGCTGCGCCGGTGCCCGCCTTTCAGTATGACCTACCCTATGCCGTAGCTCTGCGCGAACTCTTTAAGGGCTATCGCATGAGGGCGCAAATGAACACCAAGTACATCGAATCAGATACGCGCGAGGCGACCGTCACCCATACCCTTAACCTGCTTATCTCGCGCCTGACTTCTGTAGATATCCAAAGCACCATTACGCCCGACGAAGGGCGCAATGTGCCCTGGCATTACAACAATATCAGTGCCGTAGCCACCGCCAAGCAGGCACTCCTTGCTCTTGACGGCCTCCTCGACATGGTCGAGATTAAGCGCGAGGGCGTCCTCGGGACAAGAGTACGCGAGCTCAAGGAGCGGGCGGTCCTCTTTATGGAAGAGATGCTTGAAGTGGGCGGCTACTTTAACGCTGTCGAGGCCGGCTTCTTTGTCGATAGCGGCCACTATCCGGAGCGTAATGGCGACGGCATTGTACGTAAGAGCGACCGCGGAGTGGCCGCCGATACTATCGTGCCGCGCGATAGCGACTACTTTGCGCCGGTCTGCGTTCACTTTGGCTACAACAATGTTCCTGCAGAGTACAGCACGGCATGCGAGCCGACCGCTGGCTGCACCCTGTGTGTGGAAGAAAAAGTCGCCTACATCGACGAGCTCGACGAGTGGGATAATGCTAATCGCCGCCTGTCCGAGACGGCCGAATTGCGCGAGCAAGGGCTCATCAAGCCAGAGGTAGAGTGGGCGGGGGATGGCATCGTCAATGTGCAGATGTTTTTACCTGCCGAGCCTAGGCTAGCTCACTTTAGCGCCCTTGAACTCGCTAAACAGATGAACCTTACTGACCCGCAAGTCATACACAAGCAGGTCATGCAGCAGGCAGAAGGAACCTACCTCGAAGTTAAGGGCAAGCTAAATGCCTTTGTCGACCCTAGTTCTTTGCGCCTACCTGAGGAAGAAGTCGTACTCAGTGCCGACGAAGTACGCGCCGATGTGCACGCCAAGCCGCTCCGCGTGGTGGCTGCCACCGTAGGGCAAGATGAGCATTCCGTTGGTCTGCGCGAGATTATCGACATCAAGCACGGCGGTTTAGAAGGTTACGGCGTGGAGTGCCACTACCTCGGCACCTCAGTTCCCATCGATAAGGTGGTAGATGCCGCCATCGAGCTTGATGCGCGCGCCATCCTTATTTCTACCATCATCACTCACTCCGACATACACCGCATCAATATGCGGCGCTTGCATGACCTCTGTGTAGAAAAGGGCGTGCGTGACAAGCTCATAGTTTTAGGCGGTGGCACGCAAGTGACCAATGAGATAGCCGTGGAATGCGGCCTTGATGCCGGCTTCGGCCGCGGTACCAAGGGCATACATGTGACCAGCTTCATGGTTAAGAATCGCCGGGAGCGTGGCTTAAGTTGAGCCTAGTCGCTGCCGATGTCCTCGTGGCGGAGATAGGCAGCACCACCACCGTCGTCAACGCCTTTATGGGGCTAAACACCGCCTCGCCGCGCTTCCTTGGGCAGGGCATGGCACCTACCTCTGTCCTCGCGGGAGATGTTAACCTTGGTCTGTCTCTGGCTATAGCCGACTTAAAAACGCGCCTTGGTGCACAGTTGACTTGGCAGCGCATGCTAGCTGTAAGTAGCGCCGCCGGGGGGCTACGCATGACTGTACATGGCCTAGCCTACGATATGACGGCGCGCGCCGCGCGCGAAGCAGCTCTTGGCGCAGGCGCCATCGTCAAGTTAATCACGGCGGGGGAACTCACGGCGTCAAACCTAGAGCAGCTAGTCGCCGTGAAGCCTAATATTATACTCCTCGCCGGGGGGGTGGACTACGGCGAGCGGCAGACAGCCATCGCCAATGCGCAAAAGCTCGCCCTGCTGCCGCTCTCTGCCCCCATTGTGTACGCGGGCAACATCGCCTGCCGCGAAGAAGTGACCTCTATTTTACGCGCGAAGGGCAAGCGAGTGTTGGCGGTGGATAATGTCTACCCACGCATTGACGAGCTTAACATCGAGCCGACCAAGCGAGCCATACAACAAGTCTTTGAGGAGCATATCGTGCACGCACCGGGCATGGAGCGCCTACGCGAAATGGTGGAGGGAGCCATATTGCCTACCCCCGGCGCGGTGATGCGCGCGGCCGAATTGCTCTACCAGCAGATTGGCGACCTGCTCGTGCTCGACGTGGGCGGAGCGACCACCGATGTTCATTCCGTGACAGTGGGCAGCGAGGAGCTAGCGCGCTTAGCGCACAGCCCTGAGCCGGTGGCCAAACGCACCGTGGAAGGTGATTTAGGGGTCTACGTAAACGCTAATTGTGTCGCAGAGCTGGTGACCCCTTTTGAGGCCGAAAAAGCAGGGGTAGACCTGGCTCGGACCATGTCTGCTTGGGGTCCTCTGCCACGTAGCGATGAAGAACTGCGTGTCTTGCACCTCTTAACCCAGAAAGCCGTGCACACGGCCTTAGGCCGCCATGTGGGGCGCATTAAGCACCTCTATGGGCCGGGCGGCAAAGTTTTCGTCGCCGAGGGCAAGGACCTGACCGCCGTTAAGTCGGTAGTGGGTACAGGCGGGCCACTGACCAAGCTTCGCGGCGCGCGGGAAATATTGCAGAGTGCGCTACGAGTAACCGCCAAGCACGAAATGTACCCTAGGGATTATCGCGTCCTCATCGACAGGCACTACAATATGGCTGTGCTCGGGGTGCTCAGTCAGGAGTACGAGGCAGCGGCAACGCAGTTAATGCTCGATAGTTTGGAGTGGGGGAGTAGCAATGCCATATCTCACGATTGATCTAGGGCGCTTAGCCCACAATGCCGCCCTTATCTGCCAAGCGGCAGCGGCAGAGGGCGTCAGCGTCTATGCGGTGACAAAGGTGCTTTGCGGCGAGGCGGCTGTGGCAGCGGTATTTCTCGAGGCCGGGGCTGCCGCAATTGCTGATTCGCGCCTTGAAAACATCGCGCGCATGAGAGAGGCGGGCGTCTTAGGCCCCTTTGTTTTGCTGCGCATTCCGACTCCGAGCGCGGCGCGCGACGTAGTTCGTCTGGCCGACATCAGCCTTAATTCAGAGCTGGCGACCTGCCAGGCACTAAATGCGGCTGCCAAAGAGGCCGGTAGAGCTCACCAAGTAATCTTGATGGTAGACGTCGGCGACCTGCGCGAAGGCGTGTGGCCAGATGATTTTGGTGCTCTGCTAGACGAAGTCAAGCAGCTGCCGCACCTTGAAATTATCGGTGTCGGGACTAATTTGGCCTGCTTTGGGGGCGTTGTCCCCGAGGCGGCTAATCAAGCAGTGTTGCGGCGGCTCGCACTACAGGCAGAAGCAATCCTTGGCAGGCCCATGCTCGTCTCTGGCGGCAATTCTAGCAGCCTCTCCTTATTGGCCCATAAAAACATGGGCCCTGGCATTAACAACCTGCGTATAGGTGAGGGCATCATCCTCGGGCGCGAAACTATAAGTCGCGAGCCTATACCGGGGGCATACTTAGACTGCTGCCTTATCACAGCCGAGATTATCGAGCTCAAAGACAAGCCCTCGGTGCCGCACGGCACCATAGGACAAGATGCCTTTGGCAATGTGCCAACCTTTGTAGATCGGGGTCGGCGCACACGGGCCATCCTAGATATTGGTCGCCAGGATACCGTGCCCGAAGGCCTCCAGTCGCTCCTGCCTGGTTGCGAAGTGCTAGGGGGCAGCAGTGATCACCTTATACTTGATACCACCCTGGCACCGCACCTAGCCGTGGGGGACCACGTTTCCTTTATTCCTAGCTATGGCGCTCTCTTGGCGGCGGCAACCTCACCCTATGTGAAAAAAGTCTATGTCAGGTGAGTGGCGACAAGATCTCGACATAAAACGCGTTTAAAATATCGCCGCGTATTTCCCGGGAAATTTTGACGAATCTTGCGGCGAAGCAGGACAAGATGCGACATTTCCCGTATAAAGGATGATAGTGACGTAATCTACGAATTCATTGTCGATGAGGAGGAACAACATGTCGGAAAGAATTGTTATCGCCTTTGGCGGCAACGCCATTTTGCAGTCTAAGCAAAAGGGCACGGTCGAGGAGCAGCGGGCCAATGTGCATGCCGCCTGCTTAGCGGTTGCCGACTTAGTGGAGGCGGGCCACCAAGTGGTCGTCACCCACGGGAACGGACCCCAGGTAGGAGCCGTCTTGCTGCAAAACGAAATCGCGAAAGAGCAAGTGCCCGCTATGCCCCTAGATATGTGCGGAGCGGCCACGCAAGGTCAAATTGGCTACATGATACAGCAATCTTTGGCCAATATCCTTAAGGAGCGGGGTATCGCTAGGCCTGTAGTGAGTATTGTTACGCAAGTGCTAGTTAATGCCAACGACCCCGCCTTTAAGTCGCCTACTAAGCCTATCGGGTCGTTCTATAGTGCTGAGGACGCGGCTCGTTTCAGCACCGAAAAAGGTTGGTCCATGAAAGAAGACAAGGCTCGGGGCGGCTGGCGTAGGGTAGTGCCCTCGCCTGACCCCATTGGTCTAGTAGAAAAGACGGCGGTACAGAGCTTGCTTGATGCGGGGGCCATTGTCGTCACGAGCGGCGGGGGCGGTATCCCCGTGGTAGAAGCAAATGGTCAGTACATAGGTGTAGAAGCAGTTATCGATAAAGACTTGGCGGGCGAGCGTCTAGCTTGTGACGTCAAGGCCGATACTCTCATGATTCTCACCGACGTGCCCCAAGCGGCTATTAATTTTAATACACCTGAGCAAAAGAACCTCGGCACCATCACTTTAGACGAAGCCAAGACCTACCAGAGCCAAGGTCACTTCGCCGCAGGAAGCATGGGCCCTAAGATGCTAGCCGCCCTGCGCTTTATCGAGGACGGGGGCAAGAGGTCCATCATTACTTCGCTCGCAATGGCCGGCTCTGCTATAGCAGGCACAGCCGGAACCATCTTGCATAAATAAAAGACAAGGGAGGAAAAGACATGAGTGTTACACTAAAAGGAAGAAGCTTTATTTCGCTGCACGACTTTACCCAAGAGGAACTATGGCAGATCTTTAAGACCACGGAAATGATGAAACTAAAGCAAAAAATGGGTGAACCCTTTCAACCTCTAAAGGGCAAAACCCTGGGCATGATCTTCCAAAAGGCCTCTACCCGCACTCGCATTTCTTTTGAAGTGGGGATGTGGCAACTAGGCGGCTACGCCTTGTTCTTGTCCGCTAATGATTTGCAGCTTAAGCGTGGCGAAACAATTGCCGACACCGCCCGCGTACTCTCGCGCTACGTGGATGGCATCATGATACGCACCTACGCCCACCAAGACGTTATTGATCTAGCCAAGTACGGCAGCATTCCCATTATTAACGGCCTGACCGACTTGCTGCATCCTTGCCAAGTGGCCGCCGATCTCTTCACCATCTGGGAGAAAAAGAACCGCCTGCAAGGCCTCAAGCTCGTCTACATCGGCGATGGCAACAACATGGCGCATTCACTCCTCTTTGGTTGTGCCAAGATGGGGCTTGACGTCACGATTTGTTCTCCTTCCGGCTACCAGCCTGATGAAAACATCGTGCGCCTAGCGAAAGAAGACGCCCTCCTGACTGGGGCTAAGGTGGTCATAACCTCCGACGTCAAAGAAGGCGTCAGCAATGCCGACGTCATCTACACCGACGTATGGGCTTCCATGGGTCAAGAAGCCGAGCATGCCGCGCGTGTCAAGGCTCTTATGCCCTACCAAGTCAACGCAAATCTCATGAAGCTCGCCAAGCCCGACGCTCTCTTCCTCCATTGCCTGCCTGCGCATCGCAATGAAGAAGTGACGGACGAAGTGATCGACGGGCCGCAATCGGTGGTCTGGGACGAAGCCGAAAACCGCCTCCACGTGCAAAAAGCCATTATGGCCTTGGTCATGTAGTCTGCCAACAAGCTCCACGTTCAAACATAAAAGACTTACACGTAAATCAAGGGGGTAGTATCAATGCAGAAAAGACGCATTCTGATTATGGGGGCCGCCGGTCGCGACTTTCATAACTTTAACGTTATGTACCGCGAAAATGACACCGTAGAGGTAGTGGCCTTTACCGCGACACAGATACCCGACATCGACGGCAGAGTATACCCGGCGGCTCTCGCCGGCAAGTCATACCCTGCGGGCATCCCCATATATGCCGAGAGCGAATTGCGCGACCTAATTAAGAAGCTCAAGGTGGACGAGGTTGTCTTTTCCTACAGCGACGTCCCCCATACTTATGTCATGAACAAGGCCTCCGAAGTCATCGCCTGTGGCGCTACCTTTAGCCTCCTCGGCGCAGAGCAAACCATGATAAAGTCAAGCAAGCCAGTGGTGGCCGTTTGTGCCGTGCGTACTGGCGTGGGCAAAAGTCAGACCACGCGCAAAGTGTGCGACACGCTAAAGGCCATGGGCAAGAAAGTCGTGGCCATACGTCACCCCATGCCTTATGGCGACCTCACTCTGCAAGCGTGCCAACGCTTTGCCACCTATGCCGACCTAGATTATCACAAATGCACCATCGAAGAGCGCGAAGAGTTTGAGCCCCATATTGACCGTGGTATTGTCGTCTACGCTGGCGTTGACTACGGTCGCATACTGCGTGAAGCAGAGCAAGAAGCCGATGTTATCGTGTGGGATGGCGGCAACAACGATACTCCCTTCTACCAGCCAGACGTACACATAACCCTAGTTGACCCGCATCGCGCTGGCCACGAAGTGCTCTACCATCCAGGCGAGGCTAACTTGCGCATGGCGGATGTCATCGTCATCAACAAGATTGAGACCGCGCATCCCGACGGTGTAAACAAGGTGCGTGCCAACGTGGCCAAGTTTAACCCCAAGGCCATCGTCATTGATGGAGCTTCACCCATTACCGTAGAGGATGTCGAACTAGTGCGCGGCAAGCGCGTCTTAGTCATCGAAGACGGCCCTACTCTCACCCATGGTGAGATGGCTTACGGCGCAGGCGTTATGGCGGCACACAAGCTAGGTGCGACCCTAGTTGACCCGCGTCCTTACGCCGTGGGTACCATTAAGACCGTGTTCCAGAACTACACCCACATGGGCGCCCTACTCCCAGCCATGGGCTACGGTGCTAAGCAAGTGAAAGAGCTCGAAGAAACCATCGCCGCAAGCCCGTGTGATGTGGTGCTTATCGCCACTCCTATCGACTTGCGCCGTATCCTCACTATCAAGCAGCCTAGCACGCGCGTGCGTTACGAACTGCAAGAAATCGGGCTGCCTACCCTGCGCGACGTACTCGAAAAGCTTAGTTAGCAAGAAGCAAGAAGCAAGAAGCAGGAAGCAGGAAGCAAGAGGCAAGAAGCAGGAAGCAAGAAGCAGGAAGCAGGAGAGAAGAAGAACGAAATCGCTGTCGCGATAGCTTAACTTAAAAGAATAAAACGAAAAGGCAACCCCTTTTGTGGTATTGTTTAATCGCCAAACAAAACAATACAAAGGGGAG
>JAGXTJ010000014.1 GCA_018333655.1 Bacillota bacterium
GCCGGGCACCTCAATCGCGGTAAAGACCGCCGCATACAGCAGCGCATACACCGCCACCGCCCGCGCCACCGCCAGCAGCGCCGGCCAGCCGCTGTAGCGGAAAATGGCCCGGTAAAGCCCCGAGACCACAAAGATCGGCAGCGCCAACACCACCGCGCCCACCACCGCCCACAGCGCCGGCCCGGTGAGCGGCACCAGCTCGCCCAGGCGCAAATAAAAAGCCAGCCAGACCGAGAGCACGCACAGCGCCAAATCCACCAGCAGCGCTACGGCTCGCTTGGCGGGGCGCGGCAGGGCGAGGATGGGGGGTGCGAGTGGTTGCAGTAAAGAAATCAATGCGCAACTCCATTGCACCGCAGAATCTCGGCACGTCTCATTTCATAACGCCTTCATGGTTTATTGACGCTTCGCACAAGGCGCGGCTTAAGGCTGCGCAGGTTTTTTTGATTTCATCATCAGTTAGCGTGGGGTGAACCCAAAACATCAGGCTGGTCTCACCCAAGAACCGGGCCACGGGCAGGGGTTCAGCGGGCCGCCAGCCCGTATCGTCAAAAGCCTTTTCTAGGTAAACCTCGCTGCAACTGCCCTGGTAACAGGGCACGCCTTGCTCGTTAATGGCTTCGATGATCCGATCTCTCGTCCAGCCCGGGGCTAGGTTGTCCGGGCGCACGTAGGCGTAGAACTTGTACTGGCCATGCACACAGCCCCTTGCGCACAACCTAGTACCACCGGAGCCACAACCCGTGTCGCATGCGTTGCCCCCCCCACTGCAACCCAACTGCGGCAGGCGCACCGGGCCGCCCTCGTCTGCAAAGGGCAGCATTGCCGAAACCAGCGCCGCTGCGTGGGCCTGGCGGCGGGCCGTCCAGTCGGCCATGCGGCGCAACTGGATGCGCCCAATGGCCGCCTGCATTTCCAGCATGCGCCAGTTGGTGCCAAAGCTTTCGTGCAACCAACGAAAACCCGGCGGGTGCTGCCGCTCGTACACGGCGGCAAAGCTCTTGCCGTGATCTTTGTAGGCCCACATGGCGCGCCATAGGGATTCATCATCCAGCGTGACCATGCCGCCCTCGCCGCCGGTCGTCATGATCTTGTCCTGGCAAAAACTCCAAGCCCCCACGTGGCCCATGCTGCCTACGCTGCGCCCCTTGTAGCGCGCACCGTGGGCTTGCGCGCAGTCCTCGATGACCTTGAACCCGTGCTGTGCAGACAATGCCATGATCGGGTCCATATCGCAGGGCCAGCCTGCCAGATGCACGCAGATCACCGCCTTGGTGCGCGGGCTCAAAACCTGCTCGATCGTTCGGGCCGAGAGGTTGCCACTATCGGGCTCCACATCGGCAAACACCGGCGTGGCCCCGGCATTGACCACGCACGACACACTGGCGATGAAGGTGCGCGGCGTTACCACCACCTCATCGCCGGGGCCAATGCCAAGGCCTTTAAGGGCCAGGTCCAGCGCCAAGGTGCCGTTGGCCAGCGCCACGGCATGATCGACCCCAACCCAGGCCGCAAACTCTCGCTCAAACTCCCGACACTCGGTGCCCGTCCAGTAATTGACCTTGTTGCTCAGCAGCACACGATGCACTGCCTCAGCCTCCTCGTTGGTGAAGCTGGGCCATTGGGAGAAAGCGGTATTTAGCATAAAGTTTGCGGCTCTTTATTCACAATTTGCGGCCAACAAAGGGGGCGGCTGGGTTGCCCACCACTGTGGCCCCTGGTGCCACGCTTTTGGTCACCACGGCGCCCATGCCCACCACTGCGCCACGGCCAATGACCAGAGGCTGGCCGGGCTGGCCCTGCTTGATCACGGCACCGGTGCCGATGTAGGCGTGGTCTTGCACCACCACGTTGCCGTTGCACATCACCCCAGGGGCAAAGGTGACGAAATCGCCGATCACGCAATCGTGTGCCACATAACTGTAGATGTTGGCATGAAAGTGTTTGCCAATTCGGATGTTGCTGGTGAGCGTCACAAATGGGCAGAGAATGGCCCCTTCGCCCAGTTGCACGTCGTCCAACTGCACCACGTTGGTGGCGCGCAGCTCGAAGAACTGCACACCGTCGGCCAGGCAGCGCTCCACCAGCTTCTGGCGCACGGTGCTGCTGGCAATGGCGATGTTGATATGCCGGCTGGTGGCCGGCAGCGCCATCCACTGGTTGTAGGTCAGCACGGGGTGGCCATTGCATTCGGCGGCGGGTGGGTGGTCGTCCACAAACACCAATTGATGCGACTCACTCATCACAGCCCATTGCTGCCGAGCTACGGGCATCACTTCGCGGCCAAAGCCGCTGGCACCAAAAATCGCTACTTGTTTCATGGTTGGTGCTCGCTCGGTTTGCTATTGGTGAACTTGGGCATGGTCGCCTCACCTGCCGCACTGATGCCGTCCCGCAGCAACACCTTTTTCACGGTGAGCCACAGTATTTTGGTGTCCAACCACAGGCTGCGATTGTCCACGTACCACACGTCGAGCTTGAACTTCTGTTCCCAACTGATGGCATTGCGGCCATTGACCTGTGCCCAGCCCGTGATGCCGGGCCGCACGGCATGGCGGCGGGCTTGCTCGGGTGTATATAGGGGTAGGTACTCCATCAACAGTGGGCGCGGGCCCACTAGGCTCATCTCGCCGCGCAGCACGTTCCACAGCTCGGGCAGCTCGTCCATGCTGCTGGCACGCAGAAAGCGACCAAAGGGTTTGAGGCGCTGCGCATCAGGAAGCAGTGCGCCATCAGGCCCGCGCTCATCCGTCATGGTGCGGAACTTCACCATCTCGAACGGCTGGCCGTGTAGGCCAGGGCGCACCTGGCGGAAGAAGACGGGACTGCCGAGTTTGCGGCGCACCAGCCACACCAGTACCAACAGGGGCAGTGCCAGGGCCAGCAGGCCCAGAGCCGAAAATACAAGGTCAAACAGGCGTTTCATGGTGCTCAACGGCTTTGTGCCAACTGCTTGAACAATTCACCAAACTGCTGAACACCCATGGTCAAGCTCAAGTGCTGTTGATAATGCGTTTTGGCCTGCTGGCCCATGGCCGCTAAAACATCGGTGCTGGTGTTGGCCAAGGCCTCTGCAGCCTGCGCCAATGCATGTGGGTTTTCAGATTCGGCTACCACACCGCCGCCAGATTGTTTCACTAGGTCGGCAGCGTCTCCATCCACCGCCATCAGCAACGGTTTACCCACCGCCATGTAGGCTTGGGTTTTGGACGGAATGGTAATTTCAAACAGCGGGTCTTTGCGCAAATGCACCAGGAGGGCGTCGGAGGCTTGCAGATAAGTGCCCACTTGGGCCATGGGTACCGCTGGCAGGTAAACCACATTAGTCAGTTGCCTGCGGGCTGTTTCGGCTTTCAAGCGCTCCACCTCCACGCCGCCGCCCAGCATCACCCAGCAGACGCGGCTGCCCTGTTGCTGTAGCAACTCGGCCGCTTGCAATACCGTGTCCAGCGCCTGAGCCTTGCCCATATTGCCGGCAAACAGAATGCGAAACTGACCATGGCTTGGGAATGCCGCAGGCACTTCGCCCACTGGGGCCGCCAGTTGCGCTTCGTCGGCCCAGTTGTACACCACAAGGAGTTTGGCTTCGGGTACGCCACGCTGCATTAACAGGCGCTTGAACCCCGGCGACTGCACCACAATGCGATCCACCCTTCTATACACCCAGTTGCACACCGCATCCACTAGGCGCAAGGCGTGTTCGTTGTTCAGCATGCCCGTAGCACGCAAAGTGTCGGGCCACATGTCTTGAATGTCGTAAACTACTGGAATGCGGCGGAACAGCCGCACGATGCTGGCGGTAATTCCCACGGTTAAAGGCGGATGGTAGGCGTACATCACATCGGCCCGTTTGGCCAAGAACAACCCATAGAAAAGCGACGAAGCGGCAAAGCTGGTGTAATTTAGCACCCGCTTGATCGCCGCTTGGTCGTGGTTGGGGTACAGCGGCACGCGGGTGATTTGAACACCGTCAATAACCTCGCGTTGCAACCACTTCACCCGGTAGCCTGGGTACACCTTACCGCTAGGGTAGTTCGGAAAGCCGGTCACCACCTCCACCTCAAAACCCTGTTTCACCAGTTCACGGGCAAATACCAAGCCTTTGAAGGTGGGTTCCGGGTCAAACCACTGGGTCAGCAGCAGCACACGGATCGGTCTGGGCACAGGCGGCTTCAGTATTTCTTCCACACCACGCGGTTCACGTAGTCGGTGTAGCTGTGAATGATGCGCACCACTTTTTCGCTGACATTGGGCATGCTGTAGTCGGCCACCAAGCGCAGCGCACGTTCGCTGCCACGCGGCTGGGTCTGCAAAATGGCCAAGCCCTGGCGCACGCGCTCTACCTCCAAGCCTACCATCATCACGGCGGCTTCTTCCATGCCCTCGGGGCGCTCGTGCGCCTCGCGCAGGTTCAGGGCCGGAAAGTTGAGGATGGACGACTCCTCGTTTATCGTGCCGCTGTCAGACAGTACGGCACGGGCGTTCATTTGCAAGTTTACGTAGTCGTGAAAGCCCAGTGGTTTCAGCAGGCGCACCAGCGGGTGAAACTTGGCACCTGTCAAGTCCACCCGCTTTTGGGTGCGTGGGTGGGTTGACACCACCACTGGCAAGCCGTGGTCTTGGGCCACGGCGTTCAGCACGGCAACGAGCTTGGTGAAAGACTTA
>JAGXTJ010000015.1 GCA_018333655.1 Bacillota bacterium
CCTAGTGATACAATAGAACCGACTCCAAGATCGCAAAAAAGCGGGGAACTCGAGGATTGAATCCCCACAGCATCCGCCGCGACTTCGTTCTTCTGGGCAATCGAAAATTTTGCGGAGTTATATGCAAGGCCTAGTTTCGTCTAAATAACGGAATTTAGGCCTTTTTGCCGCAAAACTTCCGATTGGACCCTTTTAGGACCGTCCCCGTGCCCCCCAGTTTGCTAAATGGGGCTAGCTCGTTCCCCGCGAACTCTGCTTGAGTAAATCCCTCTTCTTTGCGTGCTTTGCGAATTTTAGTACAGCCTGTGCGTACCACCCACCATTGTGTCATCCCGCCGCGGGATTTTGTGCGGTCTACATCGGCGGGTGCCGTGTGGTTAACTGGTATACCAGGAGGGGATAAGTATGGGTAAGGCATCTGCTGACTAGCTAGCTGCTGACAGTGGTCCTGCTCGGCTCAATTTTGGTGAGTGATACAGTCGCTCGAATTCCAACAGTGGGGGACGTGAAATTTTGTTTTGTGGGATGATACAGAAAGGTCGTCCCCGTGTTCCCCACAGAAAGCAAGCGGATTACTACTAAAGGGTGATCACTAAATTATACTTATCTTTAATAATTTGCACCATGTGCTGATAATGCGTGTGATCGCCTGAAATTTTTAAAGTATACAGGCACTTTTTGAAAGATTCTAAGTGCAGTTCATTGCCAAGATGATACTGAGCAGCAGCTTCTCTAAGAAATAGGAAGTGCAACATGTCTAAATGGCCCTTCCTTAACGACAATTCTATCCCTAATTGTGCGTATTGAAGCGCATCGTGATGCATATCTAAGCGATGGTAATTATAGGATATATTCGCATAAGATTTAATGGCATATAAATCTTCAATTTTGTCACTGTATAAGTTGCTTTCTACAACGGTTAAGACGTGTTTGGAGATGCGTATACTGAGCTCGCAGTTTCTGAGATCACCTAAGCATGCGGCGACCACAACTAACCCTCTGATTTCGAGGGCACTGTAACGATATCGGTCAAAATTTTCGATTTGGAAATCATGAATTGACAGCCTAAGGGCGCAAATAATGTTCGTGTAAGCGGATTGAAGATCGCCTTTGTACCTCAAGCTAATAGCTAATATGAGATGATTGATTTGTTTCAATGTCCTACAATCTACCAGCTTAAGTGCATCGGCCTCACTCAACGATACCCTAAAAGATTCATGCAGGCCTTCTATTTCGGTGAATCTGCCAAAGGCCATTAGATGATCTAGTGACTTTAAAAAATCGAAAAGCAAGCCAGATCTTTGATAGGACGCCAGAATTCTGCCAAGATCCACTTTAAACAATGAACTAAGGTGTACCAGCGTGTCATAGCGTGGTATCGAGTGGCCGTTTTCAATTTTGCGCAGTGTATCAATATTGACTCCGGTCTCTCTCGACACAATCAACTGAGAATATCCGAGTGCCACCCTTAGTCTCTTTAATTTTTTGCCAAAATTTCTGAGGTCATATGTCTCAAGCAAAAAACTGCACCTCCTCACCCCGATTTTAATCGGGGTGTTTGTGAGATGGAAATAGTATATCATGTCAATAAATAAAGGGATAAGCCATGAATTATTAATTTTTGGAGGTGAAGAGGTGAAAAAGATATGCTTCATGAAAAGGATAGCAAAGTTGGTGTTAACCCTAATTTTGGGCTTTATTTTTTTAACTGGTTTTGCTGATCTTACATGTGCAGCGGATGATGATTATGTAATCCCTTGTTTGGTGGCTGTTACAAGGGGTGGATCTCCTCATCATGGTGTTGTATGCCGCTGCAAGTAAGAACCGCCTCGGTCACTACTAAGCTTGCGGCTAAGCACGGACACACGGAGCAGCAATTGTCCCTCAGGTTGATCCCCATCCTCATACGGCCATTTTGGGGGAGCTAAAACAGTTGGCCAACGCATAGCCCCAGTAATTTGCGTGACAGGCAGGGGGGATTGCTTAGTGAATGCTTAGTTGCCGAAATAAACTGGGCTTTACACGCTTGAAGCAGAAAGGAGGTGATTTGATGCGTATTCGTAAGGGTAGGTTTTCTTTAACCAAAAACGAGATCGATGTCTGTGATGGTTGCCCAGGCCGAATGGTATGTGGCGGCAAAAGTCGGTAAAACAACCGAGTGGCCAGAATCATCTGGCCACTCGGTTGCACTTGAGATATTGGAGGCGCGATCATGAAGCTATCAAAATTTTGTGTTATTATGGAAGCCCCCTCGAATCTTTATCCTCAAGCGCACAATATGCTGCTTATCTACAACACCCTGACCAAGGCGGCTCATCTACTCTCGAGGCCGCAGTTTGAAGGGCTATGCAACTATCTGGATGGGATTGAGGCTCAAGATGCGGGCCTAAATATCTCTGACTTAAAAGAAGATATGATTGTTGTTGACAATAATACTGATGAGGATCTTGTTTTTGAGCACCTATACAACCAAAAGAAATTCAGGGCAGATGATCTAAAACTTATTGTAGCCCCTACTACCAATTGCAACCTCCGTTGCTTGTACTGTTTCGAAGAGAACATAGCCAAGACAAACATGGAGGCCAATGTGGAGAAACAAATCCCCGTATTTCTAAAAGAGAATTATTTAGAGGGTATAAGACATGCTACCGTCACTTTGCATGGAGGCGAACCCTTATTGTTCCCATCCCTGACATTCAGAATTATGGATAGCTTGAACTCCTTATTTATGGATAGGCATGTGAAATATCGGTATAATATGGTAACTAACGGCACTACCTTAAGCCGGGATAACGCGAACAAGCTCGTAAAAAGAGGCTTGGAGTTTGTGCAAATTACCATAGACGGCTGCAAAGAGTATCATGATTTGAGGCGAATTGACGTAAATGGCAGAGGGACTTTTGATAAGATAGTTAAGAACATACAAGAAACAATAGATGTAATCCCCAACATAGCGATAAGGATTAGCGTGGACAAACATAACCACAATTTAGATCAAATGAAAAACCTGATCGACTATTTGAGTTGCACGGGCATAAAGGACAAGTTGTCAGAAATCTATTTTTCTCCCATTGTTGAAACTACAGATTGTAACAAGCATAGTTCGCAATATGCTTTTGGCTTTGAACATGCCAGCGAAACCCTAAATATGCTATCTGATTGGCTGGCACAACAAGGCATACGCCCGCTAGATGAATCAAATTACTCTCCATGTTGGGCACACTCCAATAATTCAATAATAATTAATGCTGACGGGGCGTTGTACAAATGCATATCTCTAATTGGGCGAAAAAATTATTCTGTGGGGGATGTCTTCAGTGGGTTAAACATGAATTACGTGCACTTTGTCAACGTGAATAGATGGAAAGCGTGCCTAAAAGAGGGGTGCCCCTATGTTCCCATTTGTGCCGGGTCGTGTCATTTTGATTCAGTTGTTCAATTTGACAGCATAATGCGTAGATCGTGCCGCAAGACACTCATTGAGGGACATTGGATGCATATTTTAAAAAAGGGCATTATGGAAACATATCGCACAAAGGGGATGTCTGGTGCGGGGAATATAAATTCAGCAAAAACTCTTTAGGGAGGAACCGGTCTTGATATTGCTCAGAAGTGTTGCGAAGGCTTTTCGAAATCGGTCTGACATAGTTCAAGCGATCGACCACATCGACCTCAATATTGAGCCCAAGCAAATCTTTTCTCTTTTAGGCCCAAATGGAGCCGGTAAGACCACGCTGATAAAATTGCTGTGCGGTCTTATCACGCCCGACTCGGGCCAGATAATGATTAACGGGGTAGACATAGGGAGACAACCTCATATCGCTAAGCAACTTATAGGGGTCGTACTTGAAAGCGCAAAAAATGTGTATCAGTACCTTACGGTTAGGGAGACATTAGAATATTTTGGGCTGCTTAATGGCCTAGCCGGGGCCAAACTAAGCAAAAGGATATGCTACCTTACGGAGATGTTCAGTCTGCAGGAAAAAATCAGCCATAAAGTAGGGACGCTTTCAAGGGGCATGCAGCAAAAATTGGCGATAATGATTGCGATGGTGAAGGACCCTGAAATCCTTATTCTGGACGAACCGACCTTAGGCCTAGACGTAATAAGCAGCCTTAAGATTAGGGATGTCATCAAGGATTTGGCACGGGGGAAAACTATCATCTTGACTACGCACGCCTTGGAACTCGCTGCGGAGCTTTCTGATAGGATAGCTATCATTAATAAGGGGCGGATTGTGCATCATTCAACTATGCCAGAACTTGTAGCGAGTTATCAGGTGAATGAGGATTCTTACCGCATTGTGTTCAGAGCAACCAGTGCGGAAATCGAGAGCCTAAACCGCAGGGATCCCAAAGTAGAGGTTACAGAGTTGCAGGATTCTCTCTATCAAGTAAAAGCTGGTCCTGAAGCGGCGAGCTTTTTAATGCGAAACTTCAATATTATTGAGCTGGAGAAAGAAAATGCGGATTTAGAGTCGATCTTTATTGATCTGCTGCATAAAAGTACAGCCCAAAGGAGGGATGCATAGTGTTTGTCTCGATACTGCGCGCTGAATTTAAAAAGTTAACCGCTGACTATCGAAATTACTTCCTAAACTACATAGTTGGCCACGCTACCCTCTTTCTTTTGGCTGTAGGGCTGTTTTCTGCGTTCGCGCACACTACCTCTCAGGCGCCTTCATCAACCCTAGCGTTCTTCTTTGCTCTGTTGTTCTGGTATTACAGCGGTGATGCCATTGGTATCACCGGGCAAATTGTTTCCGAGGAACTTATGCTGGGCACTTTCGAACAGCTTTTGCTTACCAAGGGGAGTATCAAACGTATTTTCCTAGCTCGTCTGATTGTGCAATTCATCTTTCAGTCCATGTTTGCTCTAGTGTTTTTTTCAGTCCTTGTATCCATATTTGGTATGTGGGGCGTCTTTTTTGGGCTAGGTAATAGAGTGCTAGCCCTTTGCATAGTCTTTATTCTCACTGTACTTGGGCTGTATGGGATGGGGTTTGTCGTGGCAGGCTTATCGCTGGTCTTTAAGCAAGCGGGGGCGGTATCAAGCGTGCTAACGTATACCGTTCTGTTTTTCACGGGGAGCATAGTGAATGTCGACAGGATCCCAGCCGTAGTAAGGCCGCTTGTTTACCTAATACCTGCTACTGCGGGGAATAGTCTTTTAAGGGCTGACATCTTGCCGGCGGAAGGCCTAGCCGCTGTAGAATTAGCAACAAACCCCATGTTTTTGTATCTTGTCGTCTTAGTTGGGTTGTGGTTATTCTTCGGTAACGGCATTTTCAATTTCTGCTTAAAAAGTGCTATGAGAAAAGGTAACTTGCATAGTTACTATTTTTAGCTAAACTCCGAGAAGGCGCGGCTCAATTGGTTGCGCCTTGCTCGGGGTCTTCGTCCATAGCTTGTCTGCGACGTTTAAGTTAGAGTTTCATGCCGCGCGGCGAAGCGATTTGCCCCCCACACGCCGGCAATGATCATGGCGACGCCGAGTGCGCTGTACCAGTGAAAGGGTTCGCAGCGCACGAGCACTCCTGCCCAAACAGCTACAAGCGTACCGACATTAGCGAAGATAGCAGCTTGTGTGGCCGGGAGATGGGACAGTGTATAGTTAACCAGAAAGAAGGCTACCACCGAAGATAGGATGCCCAGGTACACAACGGCCCCAATCAGCTGCCAAGATGCCAACACGGCTGAAAAACCGCCAGCGAACGCTTGCACTCCTTGACCGAAGAGCAAAGGCAGTGAAAAACTCACGGCACCGACCCACATCATGACAAAGGTAGTCTCAAAGGGTGTAAACTTACCCGAAACGCGCCGCGACATGATGTTAAAGATTGCGGCTGAGCAGACTGCCAGAAAAAGGAGCGCTAATCCCAAGGCATTCGCCGGACCGGCCCTCGCCACGTCTTTAATAACAATGAGCAATACCCCAGACACCGACATCAGTATGCTCGCACCCTGCAGCACAGAGATCCGCTCGCCCAGCCATGCCCTGCTCATAATCGCTACTACGATTGGGATTAGGGCAATCATCATGCCGGCCTGCGATGTGTGAGTGAACTGCAGGCCGTTTATTTCAAACAGAAAGTATGCTACGGGTTGAAAAACTGCTAACAGCAAAAGAGGAGCGATATTCTTACCCCGCAACGCTAGCGGGAATAGCCCTAGCAGGTGAAGCACAGTTACCACCCCTGCCGCCAACAAAAAGCGCATGGCCAGTAACGTTAGTGGGGCAACGGTCGCAATCGCATCTTTGGCGAACAAGAACGAGAGACCAAAGATTGTGGCAAAGCCTAGCCCCGCCAAAAACGGCAGGGGAGACATCTTTTGGGGCAATATGAGCACTCCTAATCTCTTGCTGTAGGTCACCTTACGGGCTTACCGGATATTTAGTGTGTGCGTGAAGCACTCCTTAATTTCACCTTGCAGGGCGGCACTGTTTAGAATGTCAAAGGCAGTCATGGCGAGACCCTTAGCGGCTTTAATAACTACCTCATCTGCGCGCTGAGAGGCAGAGAAGGCGGTAAAATCAGCGTGGTGAGTGTTAACTTCTGTGGGCGCAATCCAGAGATAGTCGTGAATGACGGGGAGCTTTAGAGAAATGTTGCCGATATCAGAGGACCCGTACATGCCTACCGGTGACGCCCACTCCATCTCTTCCCCGAGCTGTGCCATGTTTGCCTTAAAGACGCTCGACATTACCTGATTGGGATAGCGCTCGGCATACAACAGCCCGACCTTAACCTCCGCTACAGCCCCAGTCAGCTTGGCTGCGGCGTCAATGGCCAGCTGCACTTTTTCTACGAGTTGCTTTAGCTCAGCGAGTGTGGACGCGCGCAAACTAAACTCACAGGCCGCCTCGCCAGGGATGACATTAGAGGCTGTGCCGCCGTTAGTGATGATGCCGTTGACATTGTCTTGCAAGCTAAACGTCGGGCGGAGCATATCGATATGTTGGAATGTGCTGAGGACGGCATTGAGAGCGTTAATGCCGCGGCTAGGCGCAGAGCTGTGCGCTGCCTTGCCCCCAAAATGCACCTTAACCCCAGTCGCAGCCCGTCCGCCGCGAGCGAGTAGCGATTTGCCCGACGAAGGGTGGATCATCAATGCGAAATCTACGTCGTCAAAGACTCCGGCCTCTAGCATTACTATCTTGCCCCCATCAGCCTCTTCGCCGGGAGTCCCGAAGAGAGAAACAGCCCCATTAAGGTGCGGCATAACTTGGCAGAGACCGAGATATGCGCCGACAGAAGCTGCCGCAATCACGTTATGCCCGCAGGCATGACCTATGTCGGGCAAGGCGTCGTACTCCGCTAGGAAAGCTACGTGCGGGCGCGGGGCTTGGCCTCTGACAGTGGAAACAAACGCTGTGTCAAGGCCGGCTACGCCACTTTGGACTTGTCGACCTGCGTTTGTTAACAACTCGGCAATGTACTTAGTTGCTTGGTGCTCCTTAAGAGAAGTCTCGGGTGTACTGTGTATAGCGTGCGAGAGTGCGATTAGCTGCGTTTCCATATTGTCGATAGCCGCGATAACAGTTTGTTTTAACGGATGCATTGGGAAACCTCCTTTGTGTGTCTCTTGGGGACGGAGGAGTGCGACATGTGTCGCACTCCTCCGTCCCCAAGAGACATCCTCCCTCCTAACAGCAGCAAATCCTTCTGGCTACGTCGTCCCAGTTGACTATGTTCCACCAAGCGGCAATCCACTCGGCACGGCGGTTTTGGTACTTAAGGTAATAGGCGTGCTCCCACACATCTACCGTAAGCAGGGGGATAGCTCCGATTAACGAAATGTCTTGGTGCTTCTCAATCGTGAGGATGCGGAGGCCTTCAAATTCGGCCGATTGCACGAGCAAGGCCCATCCGGAACCTTCGACGGCAGCGGCGGCAGCGCTAAACTGCTTCTTGAATGCATCTATGCTGCCGAAGCTTTCGTTGATAAGCTCAAGCAACTTGCCTTGGGGTTCGCCCTGGCCGTTTGGAGTCATGTTGGCCCAAAAGAGGCTGTGCAGCAGATGTCCGCTGCCGTGGAATGCCAGCTCGCGTTCCCAGTGCTTGATTAAGGCGAAGTCTCCGCTGACGCGAGCTTCCTGCAGTTTGTCTTCGGCTTTGTTTAGGCCGTCGACATACGCTTGGTGATGTTTGCCGTGGTGGAGCTTGAGGGTAGCCTCGTCATAGTGCGGCTCTAGGGCATTATAGGCGTAGGGGAGGGCAGGCAAAGTGTGTTTCACAAACAACCTTCCTTTCGATTTTAGTGTTGACTAAGGGAGAAGCCTCAGTCTCACTGCAAGTAATTCTTCGCAGCAAGTGAGGTTTCCTTCAAGTAACCTACTCCCGTCGCAGACGCTGCCTAACGATAGCAATGCGCGGCAGGAGCAAGCGCTCGGTAACGACAAAGCCGGCAGTTCCTAGTAGCTGAGTAAACAGCATCAGTGGCAATAGGCCACTCCAAGTGACGCCGAGCAGTGGCACGCCCAGTACAAAGTGTGCCACAATTGCCGTCACAGCAACGCATAGGGTAGGGAACGTAGAGGATAGCCAACGCACGGCCTTGCGCGAGTAGGGCGGAGGGCATAATAGCAGTGCGAAGGCCTCTTCGAGCAAGCCTGTCAAAACAATAGCTGCGCCCATAAGGAGGCTCACGAGGCTCATTACGGCGGCAAGCACTACTGCCGTCAGGAGCAATACACCGCGTTCGCGGATAAGCGACAGCGGGATACCTACCATCATGGCCAAGAGCGGCGCCAGTAGGGCGAATTTCATGCCTGGCAGGGGCAGGGCAGTAAGGAGCAGGTAACCTAGAGCGGCCGCGCAGGCCACTACCATGGCGATTGTAGTCATCTGGCGTGCTGTGAGGCGCATGAGTAGGAGATGCTCCTTTCCTTGTCGCTTGGAGGCGAGCCGCCAGCCCCCAGCCGCCGGCCGCCGGGACAGCTTTGAGCTGTGAGCTGTGAGCGGTGACGGGGTGAAAAGGTGGAAAGGTCAAAGGGGAACTAGAGGCGCTACCCCCTTCCACGAAGTGCAAAGTGCAAAGTACAAAGTGCAACCCTCCGTCCTCCACAATATACCTTTCGCCTAAGCGGTCTGTATTCCTGCTCGTGTTTCCTGTACAATAAGTAACGAAAAGTGAATTTCCGCACTTAAGGGAGTTCACTAAACTTCCGAGGAGGCGAACCCACCATGCAGAAGAAGATTTTGCTGCCCGTTCTAGTCCTTTTGCTGCTAAGCCTGGTGTTGACTGCGTGCCAAGCTGAGCGGCCAAAGCCCGTAGTGACGATTGAAATGGCGGCAGGCGGAACAATTAAGATTGAGCTTGACCCAGACGCCGCACCTAATACAGTTAATAACTTCATCAAGCTTGTACAGGATGGGTTTTATAACGGTCTTGTGTTTCACAGGATCATGCCGGGCTTTATGATTCAGGGCGGCTGCCCCGACGGCAACGGAACCGGCGGCCCGGGCTACGCTATTATGGGCGAGTTCTCGGCTAACGGCGTGCGCAATCCGCTTAGGCACGAGCGCGGCGTTATTTCTATGGCCCGCAGTCAGCTCTTTGACTCCGCAGGCTCGCAGTTCTTTATTATGCATGCTGAATCGCGACACTTAGACGGTCAATACGCTGCTTTTGGCCGCGTTATCTCCGGCATGGAAGTAGTAGACCGCATCGTGAATGGCCCGAGCGACCAAGCTCAAAATGGCTTAGCACTTGAGCCACGCGAGGTAATGAAAAGAGTGACGGTAGATACCTTTGGCGTACAATACGAAGCGCCCGTCAAAGTCCGCCGCTAATTAACGCTAGCTCCGTGGCTTGTCACCCTCGCGTGCACATGGTAAGATAAGTAACCAAGCCGCTGCTGACTTTTTAGACTGCTATTACTGACGAGGGGGTAGAGTTTTGCACACCGAACCGAGATTTGCCAAGGAAGGCCTAACCTTTGATGATGTATTGTTGCTCCCCCGCAGGTCAGATATGCTGCCGCGGGACGCAGACACTTCAACTTGGATAACGCGCGGCATTAAGCTTAATATTCCTATTGTGAGCGCAGGAATGGACACCGTCACCGAAGCGCGTATGGCGATAGCTATAGCGCGCGAGGGCGGTATAGGCGTAATTCACAAAAACATGAGCATCGAGCAGCAAGCTTCTGAAGTCGACCGCGTCAAACGGTCTGAGCACGGCGTAATCACCGACCCTATATACCTTTCGCCGGAGCACACGATTCGCGATGCCTTGCGCCTGATGGAACGCTACCATATTTCCGGTGTCCCCATAGTGGTAAACGGGAAACTAGTCGGCATTATCACTAACCGCGACATTAGGTTTGAGGTCGACTTAGACGGCAAAATCGACACAGCCATGACGAAAGAGAATCTAGTCACGGCACCGGTGGGGACCACGCTCGAGCAAGCCAAAGCAATCCTCTGGAAGCATAAGATTGAGAAGCTCCCGCTGGTGGACGCTAACTTTCAGCTGCGCGGCCTGATTACGATTAAAGATATCGAAAAGACACGGCAGTATCCAAACGCCACCAAGGACTCGCTCGGGCGGCTGCGCGTCGCTGCCGCAGTCGGCGTAGGACTAGCCAATATGGAGCGCGCGGAAGCTTTGGTGGCCTCGCGCGTAGACGTCTTGGTCGTAGACACGGCGCACGGACACTCCGAGGGCGTGCTGCAGATGGTGCGCGAGCTAAGATCCGCTTGGCCGGAAGTAGCGCTAGTCGCGGGCAATGTGGCTACCGCCGAAGCTACCCTAGACTTAATCGAGGCCGGGGCAGACGGCGTGAAGGTCGGCATCGGGCCGGGCTCCATATGCACGACCCGCGTGGTAGCCGGCGTCGGCGTACCGCAGATTACGGCGGTGCTCGACTGTGCCGGTGCCGCGGCGAAGCATGGCGTTCCCATTATTGCCGATGGCGGCATTAAGTACTCGGGCGATATAGTAAAAGCTCTCGCCGCCGGTGCGGATACGGTGATGCTCGGGAACCTCCTAGCAGGCACGGAGGAGAGTCCCGGCGAAACAGAGATTTTCCAAGGCAGAACTTACAAAGTTTATCGCGGTATGGGGAGCCTTGGGGCTATGGAAAGGGGTAGCAAGGATCGCTACTTCCAAGAGCAGGCCAACAAGCTGGTGCCGGAGGGCATTGAAGGGCGGGTGCCCTACCGAGGTCCGCTTGCTGATACAATTTTCCAGGCGGTTGGGGGCATAAAAGCCGGTATGGGTTATTGCGGCTGCCGCACGGTGGCAGAACTTAAGACAAAAACACAGTTTGTGCGCATTACCGGCGCCGGATTAAAGGAGAGCCACCCCCACACGGTGAACATTACTAAAGAAGCCCCCAATTACAGCGGCAACTAAGGTGCGTGGGCTTTGTGCCTCACGCTCCCGTACATAAGGAGGAATAGTGCTTGAAGCAATTCGCCACAGAAGAACTACGTAACGTCTGTCTTGTCGGGCATGGTGGGTCTGGGAAAACCTCATTTTTAGAGGCAGCCCTCTACAGCAGCCAAGCTATCGACCGCATGGGGCGCGTAGACGAAGGTAACACCGTGTCCGACCACGACCCGGAGGAGGTTAAGCGCTCAATCTCTATCGCCACTTCTCTGGGGCCGTGCGTGTGGCAAGGGCACAAGGTAAATTTTGTCGACACGCCTGGCTACTTTGACTTTGTTGGCGAAGTCAAAGGCGCACTGCGCGCCACCGACGTCGCGCTTGTCTTTGCCTGCGCGGTTTCGGGTGTTGAAGTGGGAACCGAGAAGGTATGGGACTACGCGGGGGAAAGGAACATGGCTCGCGCATTTCTCATTAACAAGATGGACCGCGAAAACGCAAACTTTGACCGCGTTGTAGAAGAGATTCGCCAGACGTTTGGCACTTCGGCTGCTCCGCTGCAGATTCCTATCGGGCAAGAAGCGAAGTTTGCCGGCGTGGTCGATTTGCTTAAGCAAAAGGCTTTATGCAGAACATACTTGACAGAGCTAAAGCCTTAGCGCCGGAGATCATATTAATACGAAGAGACTTGCACAGAAACCCAGAATTAGGCTTTAAGGAGCACCGCACATCAGGCGTAGTCAGTACTTACTTAAAGAATCTCGGGCTTGTCCCACATACTCTGGCCGGCACCGGAGTTGTCGCCACTATTCGCGGTAACCGACCCGGAAAAACAGTGGCCTTGCGCGCCGATATGGATGCGCTGCCGATTGCCGAGCAGGCCGGGCACGACTATGCATCAGAGGCGCCTGGACTCATGCATGCCTGCGGCCACGATGGCCATACCGCCATGCTCCTCGGGGCGGCCAAACTTCTCGCTCTAAACAACGACTTCCCCGGTAATGTCAAACTCATTTTCCAGCCTGCCGAGGAAGGGCCAGGGGGTGCTCTGCCTCTCATTAACGCCGGGGTTTTGGAGAACCCCACCGTGGATGCGGCCTTCGGCCTACATCTGGGCACATTTGTCGTGCGCGCTGGCCAGATCGCCCTCAGGGAGGGCCCGGTGTGCGCAGCCCCAGACACCATTACCATTGTCGTCCGCGGCAAAGGGGGCCATGGCGCACACCCTCATCTCTCCGTCGATGCCGTGGTCGCGGCAAGTCATGTAGTGGTCGCCTTGCAAACCATTGTAAGCAGAGAGATTGACCCACTCTCAGCCGTAGTTTTGAGTCTTGGCACCATTAAAGGGGGATACCGCGAAAATGTCATCGCCGACGAAGTGGAGATTACGGGGACCGTGCGCACCTTGTCACCCGAAATCCGCGCTGCGATGCCCGAGCGCATAGAACGCATTATCAAGGGGGTTTGCGACAGTATGCGCTGCGACTTTACCCTTACCTACGAAGAGGGCTACCCCGTCTTAGTGAACGACAGCACATTGACCACCCTAGTGGAAAGAGTCGGCCAAAGAGTGCTTGGCGCAAGCAATGTAATGCGCGCCCCCGTCCCTTCGATGGGGGGCGAAGACTTTAGCTACTTTGCGCAAAAGGTGCCCTCATGCTTCTTCTACCTCGGCGCCCTGAACCCCGAAAAAGATTGTCACTACCCCATCCACCACCCCAAGTTTAACTTCGACGAAGACGCCCTACCATATGGCTCCGCGATGCTCGCCGAAGCTTGTCTCGAGTATCTATCCTCAGCGCAGTAGATGTGGCAGGCCTACTAGAATTAGCGACCAGGGCAAGCCCAGATACCCAGCGAGCAGCACAGTAAAAGGGTTGAACGGTATGGCTACAAAAAAGTACTGCCCCGCGAAATTCATTACGAGCACCAACACTACGCCCCATACCGACATAGCAAGCAACTTCAGTAGGTACTTCACCGGAACCAAGAGGGCTCTACCCACAATGTAGGCTAAAACCACGAGAAACAGAATCGCGATAACGGTGTTGATATTGAAAAAAGCATCCCATTCGCCCATATGCTCTCCCCCCCTCTAAAAAGTATTCATCAGGAGGGCAGGGCATGCCAGAGAAACAAGCACAGACCGCGGCCGACCGCGTTCTGTGCTTGTTTATAGTTCTCGCGCTATACCAGGATAGTTTATGCCTTGACTGCGAGCCTGCTTGAGCAGGTACATGTAGCGTTTTTCTGCAGCTTGATTGACGTACACCGCGTGATCAATCAGATCGGGGTCCGACACATGGTCAAAATACTGCCGGGCGGCCACCCATTCTTGATGCGCACTACTGAGCAGAGTCAACATCTCGGAAGACGCCCTGTCCACGATTTCGCTCTTGGCAATACCCAAGCTACTACCTAGCGAGCTTATCACACTGGCCAAAAAATTACTTTCCATGCAGGCACCTCCCTTCTTTTGCTAGAAGGAGTTTGCCCATTTTGACAGCAGTTATGCTATACTTCTCGGCGATTTTCAAGCGCGCGAGCTAGAGTCATTTCGTCAGCATATTCAAGGTCGCCGCCGACAGGCAAACCATGGGCCAAACGGGTTACCTTAATGGCAAAAGGCTTGATCAAGCGAGCCAAGTACAGCGCCGTAGCTTCGCCTTCAATGTTAGGATTGGTCGCCAAAATAATTTCTTTAACGTCGCCATCTTGTAGACGAGACATTAACTCCCTTATTTTAAGCTGTTCTGGCCCGATACCGTCCATAGGCGAAATAGCCCCGTGCAAAACATGGTACTGCCCGCGGTAATCATGCGTTCTTTCAATGGCCGCCACGTCGCGAGGATCTTGGACCACACACAAGAGCTCTGTCCTGCGCCCGGACTGTGTGCATAGCGCGCACTTACCGCCCTCTGCTAGGTTAAAACAGGTAGGGCAGTATGTTACTTTATCCTTGGCTTCGGTTATCGCCTTCGCTAGTTCCATTACCTGCAGCTTGTCACGCGACAACAGGTAAAAAGCTAGGCGCTGTGCTGTTTTGGGCCCGATGCCTGGCAAGCGCGCCAGTTCGGAGATAAGCTTGAGTATAGGCTGCGGATACGTCAGCACGTTTAGCTAAAAGAGACCAGGCGGCAATTTGAGCCCTGAGGTAACCTTGCCCATCTCCGCATTGACCATCTCTTCCGATTTGCGCAGGGCTTCGTTTACCGCAATAATGATTAGGTCCTGCAACATCTCGATGTCGTTTAAATCCACTGCCTCGGGGTGGATTGTAATTTCTTTAAGCATTTTCCCACCCGTTACGACTGCCTTTACCATGCCACCCCCTGCGCTAGCATCAATGGTACGCATGTTTAGCTCTTCCTGCATTTTTTGCATGCGGTCCTGCATTTTTTGCGCGGCCTTCATCATATCTTTCATATTGTTCATGATAGCCCTCCTTAGTTAATGATTTTCGTCGATCAAGGTGCCCTGAAAAATCTCCAGCACCTGTTTAACTTGCTCTTCGCGCGGCAAAGGTGACTCTCCTGCCTCGCTGCTAGGCAACTTAATCTGTACTTCCACCGCCATGTCCATCACCTTAGCAAAGGCCTCTTTTATCTGCCCTAATTCAACAATGCCGCTTAACCTTTTATAGGTGTGCACATTATTGTCTTTCATTTGCAGAGTCACTAAATTGCCTTCCATACGGATGGGAGCCACTGCTCCTAAAGTCGCCCCGGTCAGTGGGGCTCTTTGTTTAATTATTTTTAGTACCTCTGGCCAAACTTTGAGCAGCATAGCCACACTTCCAACAACTGGCGCGCTCGCGGGCGATGATTCCGGTTTCTGCGCCTCCGGTTCAGGTGATTGCGGTTTCGGGTGTTCTACCTCTACCTGGGTGATCTTTACCTGCTCGGCGGGTCTCGCCGCTACCTTCCCCCCGCGCGAGGAATTTACACGCGTGGCCTCTACTACGTCCTGTGCCACTACGGCGGCGCCCCGCCCGGCGATTATGGCATGCTGCTTAAGGAGCATCACTTCTAGAGCCAGCTGTTGGTGACCGCCATACCGCAGTTCACCTTCTGTCTGCAGGGCCACTTCAATTACCGGCGCTATAGAGCTCTCTAGGCCTCTTGCTACTTCTTTGAGTACTTCGACTTGCGCTGGCTCGTGCCCAAATTCAACCAACATCGCTGGGGAATGTGCGACCAGAAGTAGCAGACGCAGGGTGGCTATATATGAAGACAACAATTGGCCCGCCTCGCGACCATGTATGACTTCGTCATTCAGCTCGGATAAGACTGAAGCCATATCGCCTTGCGTCAAGGCACGCAGTAGGCGCAAGTACACTTCTATAGGTACGGAGCCGCTCACACTTTCCACGTGCTCCACTTCGATAAGACCATCTGCCCCGGCATGCGCGACACACTGTTCGAACAATCCTAAAGCATCGCGCAGGGCCCCGCCAGCTTGTAGAGCTATCATGCGCAGAGCAGGTTGAGAAATTTTTACGTTAGTAGCTGTGGCAATTTGCTCTAGGCGCGATGCAATGGTATCTGCGCGTAGACGACGAAAATCAAAACGTTGGCAGCGAGAGATAATCGTCGCCGGCAATTTGTAGGCTTCGGTTGTCGCCAGCACAAACAGAACATGGCTAGGCGGTTCTTCGAGAGTCTTTAACAAAGCGTTAAAGGCCTCGTTGGTCAACATATGTACTTCGTCTATGATGTAAACCTTGTAACGCGACTTGCTAGGGGCGTACTTCACATTTTCGCGCAGCTCACGAATTTCGTCGATACCGCGGTTTGAAGCGGCATCAATCTCCAGCACGTCTAGGCTAGTATTCTGCCCGATGCTCACACATGATGCGCACACCAAGCAAGGTTCGGCCGTGACCCCTAGTTCACAGTTAACAGCGCGCGCGACAATTTTAGCGACACTCGTCTTGCCAGTGCCACGCGGCCCTGTCAAAAGCAGTGCATGGGGAACCCGCCCCGCCTTGAGCATGTTAGCTAGCGTCCGCTTTACATGCTCCTGCCCAGACACTTCAGCTAGGGTTGCGGGGCGCCACTCGCGATACAGTGTTTGGTAGCCCAAGACCTCTCCTCCTCCCCACGACATCACTAAGCATACATTCTATATTACCCACAGACAGCGACTTTCCCTGCCGAAGTACGAAAAAGCCGGGACTAAATGTCCCGGCCAACATAGATGGCCGCGCCCTGCCTTCGACAGTCACTTCCGGTTGTAACCACGGCAGTTAGCTCGAAGCAGGCTCCCCGGCGGCACACAAAAGGGTCCACTTACCGCTGCTTCCTTCCGGACCTGACGGGGTTCATGAATTTTTGTTGCGTCGGACCCACTTGTCAACACCACTTACTGAGGGCAAGCACCACAAATGAAAGCCTCAAAACAGGCTTCTGCCCTGCTACAGCGGATTGCAGGTTCAGGGCACCGCTACCTCCCCGCATAGCGCGACCAAAGCAAATTACTCGCTATGCCTACTATTTTGACCGCTTTAGAGCACGAAGTCAAGTCTTCTGTACGCCCACATTTTAACTATCGCAGGCCGCAACTGCAAAAAATAGGTTTGGGCTAGTTGCCTGCTTTCTCCTTGGGGAAGAACAGGGGTTCGCCATGCTTGTCTATGCCAAACTTAGCAATTTCGCTCTGCGCCGCATCTGACAGCATGAACCTGACAAAACGTTCTGCGCCGCGCGCATTGATACGAGGAAAACGCGCCGGATTAACCTGCATAACATGGTACAGATTTTTGAGTAGCGGATCGCCCGCGACGAGGATTTCAAGCGTTAGATTTGCTTTGTGTGCGAGAAAAGTCCCTCTATCTGTCAGCACATAGGCTTGTCGTTCATCGGCGATGCGCAAGGTCTGGTCCATGCCAGTACCTGATTCTATGTACCAGTTGCCCGATGGCGTCACCGCTAGAGCGGCCCAAATTTCTTGCTCCTTCTTGTGGGTACCAGAGTCATCGCCCCGGCTTACAAAGAGAGCTTGCGCGTCCTGCACTTGGCGTAGCGCTAGAGCGACGTCTTTCCCGTCGCGTATACCGGCGGGGTCAGTTTTAGGGCCGACAATGACAAAGTCATTATGCATAACATACTGGCGATTTATAGCTGCGCCACTGTCCACAAGTACTTGCTCTGCGGCAGGAGAATGCACCAGCAGCACGTCCGCCTCGCCCCGCTCGCCCATGGCCAAGGCCTTGCCAGTACCGACTGAAACAGTCTGCACGGTAATGCCGCTTTGTTGTTCAAACATGGGTATGAGCACTTCTAGCAAGCCTGAATCGACTGTGCTTGTGGTGGTGGCTAAGATGAGGGGCTGCTTAGGCGCGCAAGCCGTAAGAATGGATGCCATGAGGAATGTAACGACAGAGATGGTCGCGATTTTCTTTAGCAACATTAAACACTTCCTCCCCATAATCCCTTTTTTAGGCCTTGCAAAAAGCCCTGCGCCTTAATTCGACATGCGCACTCTCTGTTCCTTCCGTGAATATGTTAATGCAAATAGATAATACAAAGGAGCGAATGTCCGTGGACTACTCCCTCATTGGCGCCGTAGTGTACCCGCAGGTAGCCGCAGTCCCCCATAACAGGAGCCGCGTACGCATGAATGCCTTGCTTAGACGCAAAGTTAGGGCTTTGCTTCGCCAACAAGGCTACCAACAGAAAGATGTCTTTGTTTGGGGCACCAATAGTACGGAGCTAAACTCAAATGGAATTCTCAGCATTGTTATGGATATCTACGCCTATCGCCGTCATGCCGCCCACGGCTTGACTTTGCGCGACAGCGCCACCATGAATGTGCTCACTGGGCACAACTATCCCCTTTCGGAGCTGTTTTGTGCAGGGTGCAACTACATAACACCCCTTAGCGAGGAGATTAAACGGCAAATTAAGGAGCGCGATATCCCCCTTATCGCCGAGTTTTCGCAAATTAAACCCAATCAGTCTTACTTCCTGCGCGATGACTACTTAGTTATCTATTTTGCCACCTATGAGTACACCCCCTACTACGTGGGTATTCCCGAGTTCCCGATTCCCATAGCTTCCTTACGCCCCCTGATTGACGAAAAGAGCCCCCTCTACCGCTTCTTGCCCCCACCCGAATAGAGGACCATACTGACTGGTAATGGGCGGCAAGCGGTGCCGCCCATGTTATACTACTTGCAGGTGCTTAGAGGAGGTAATTCTGTGCGCAAACTATCGCTCATGCTGCTAATGCTGGTCTCTCTCGTTTTTTCTGGTTGCACCGCGCAAGAACGACGTTCAGCCAACGAATCTCCCCCGCCTCTCACGCGGCCCTCATCTGACTCTTACCGTGTTCTCACCAATGACCATGCTGGTTTCACGCTCAAATACCCCACCGAAATGCAGGTTGATTTAAGTCTCGCCGCAGTGCGCACTTTGCTGCATAGTGAGGCAGCCGAAGTGGAAATTTTCGTTGAGAGAGCGACCCCGTCACAAACATACATCAGCTATAGCAACGCCCCCATTCTCAGTGGTAGAGACAAAGTGCAAATTATACGCCACACTAAGGGTATCCGGCACGGCCGCGAGGTGCACGAATTGTGGTGGCGACGACCGACTCTCAGCAAGGTCGCTCAGGACATGCCCATGTATGCCTCCGTAGATATCGTCGTTCAACCAAGGCTCACCTATACCTTACTTTTTAGGGCCAAAACTCTCGCCGAGCTAGAGCGCATAGTACCCGCCATGGTCCACTACTTTGTGCCGATCCCTGCCCAAGGGGCGGCCCCTGCCGTTATCTTGCCGCGTGCGGCTAATCGCGCTGCACCCCTCACAAGCGCAGCAGAGGCTCTGCAGAAAGAGCTCTCTAACGCGTCGCGACAGACTTGGGGGCTTTTTGAGCCGAGCTTTCCGCTTTATGCCGACCCCCTGCACCGGTTAGAAAATCGCCTAGACTACTTTTTTAAGTACATTTTACTCTATAGCGACTTCACTTCTGGCATGCCCGGAAGACGATTAGCCCTCACCGCAGCAGAAGGCCGCATACCCGTGCTGACACTGCAGACCTTTTCACCGCAGCTTGGCGTAACCTACTCTTTAACTTACGACTTGCTTTCGGGCAAGCACGACGAGTGGCTGCGGCAGTACGCTCGCGACGTGGCCAAGTTTGGCCAGCCGCTTCTGTTTCGCTTCAACAATGAGATGAATGGCGACTGGTGTGCCTACTCGGCCTACTGGAGCAGCAAGGACGCCAGCCTTTATGTTGACAGCTACCGCTACTTATACCATCTCTTTGCGGAGGAGGGTGCCCATAATGTGCTGTGGGTGTGGAACCCACACGACGGCTCATATCCGCCCTTTGCCTGGAACGACAAACTTCTCTACTACCCAGGTGATGCCTATGTCGATGTCATCGGGCTAACCGGCTACAATGCCGGCACCTACTATCCCGGCGAGAAGTGGCGGGGTTTCCGCGAGATTTACGACCCGCTCTATGCTAGCTACGATGCTCTGTTCCCGCACAAGCCCTTTATGATTACCGAATTTGCCTCTAACTCCGTGGGTGGCGACAAAGTAGCATGGATAAGGGATGCCATGCGCTACTTGCCGCGCTACCCGCGCATTAGCGTCGCCATCTGGTGGAACCATGCCGATTTCCACGGCACCATCCCGGCTCGCCGCTACTGGCTAGATGAAACCCCCGAAACACTGGCCGCCTTCAAAGAGGGCCTGGCTAATTTCCGCTAAGGCGCGCGAAGCTACCCCGGTTCGTCTACAAGGCACCAAAAAGCCCTAGCCAACATACGCTAGGGCTTTTGCTTGCTTGGCTTCTTACCGCGGGCACATTCTCTAGGGGAACAAAATTAACTCGCCCTTAACACAGCTGTAGTAGCCGCTGTAACCCTCCGCCTCTAGTTGCGCTAGCTGTTTACCGAGCTTGTGGCGAGCCGGCAGCGTACTGACCTTGTGTCCCGCTTCGCGGAGCGCTTCCGCCGCCGCGAGAATACTGTAGAGACTGTCGTGCTCCTGACTAAAGAGCAAGGCGATGCGGGCGCAAGAACTAGGCGGTACAAAGCCACGCTCCTGCAAGAGCAGAATAATGCGCTCAAAACCGATGGAGAAACCAACGGCAGGCACCATCGTACCTAGCCACTTGCCAATCATAGCATCATAGCGTCCGCCGCCCGCCACTGCTAGCCCCAGGCCTTCCGTGGCAATTTCAAAAACCATGCCCGTGTAGTAGCCCATGCCCCGCACTAAGGTCGGCGAAAAGATAACTTGGTACTTTCCATCGGCTAACTTTGCCACTGTGTCAATGACTTCCTTGAGAGAATCATAGATGCTCGCGGGTACGCCGTACGACAGCACTGTCTCTAAAGACAGCCCGCGCACTGCAGATACAAACTGTTCTACCTGCTCCGCCTCAAGTCCCCCCTCACAAAGCTCCTGCAGGACTTTATCCCAGCCGATTTTGTCGCTCTTGTCGAGTGCTAGACAAATAGAAGGTACCGCTTCCGGAGCAAAGCCAAAGCTGGCAATAACCGCTGCCAAAAGGCGCCTATCGCTTATCTTAACGACGAAGTCTTGCAGGTGTACGGACTGCAGTGCCTTAGCCGTCGCATGTATCAGCTCGCATTCCGCTAAGGGCGAGGCATCACCAATTATGTCGATATCGCACTGAGTAAAGGCGCGATACCGACCCTTCTGCGGGCGCTCGGCGCGGTAGACGGTGCCGATCTGCATCGCCTTAAAGGGAGTTGGCAACTTATCTTTGTTACAGGCGTAAAAACGGGAGAGAGGCAGCGTCAGGTCATACCGCAAGCCGCAATCCACTATCGACTCCTCACTGAGATCTGCCCGCCCAAGTTGAAGCTGCTCGCCCCGCTTAAGTATCTTAAAGATCAGCTGTAAATTGTCGCCACCCTCGCTATTCGTCAAAAGCTCAATGTTTTCTACCGCTGGCGTTTCGATAAGCGAAAAGCCCTGCTGCTCATAGGTCTCTGTAATTTTACTTTTCACATATTCGCGCAGCCTGACCTCCGCGGGCAGAAAATCGCGCATACCCTTGACTGGATTCACGTTAATCTTCATAAATACAACCCCCCGACCAACAACTCACTTGTGGTTCATTGTATCAATGATGACTCCCTGCGGCAATGTCTCCAAACATATGGGACGGACGACTGCGTGAAAAGGCCCTAGTTAGAAGCAAGATGCAAGATGCAAGATGCAAGATGCAAGATGCAAGATGCAAGATGCAAGAAGCAGGAGAGAAGAAGGAACGTTTAGCGCCCCTCCCACTCTCTCGCAGATTAGACGTCTTGCAGCGCCTGATACACCTTACTCTGAAAGACAAACTCCTTGTTGATTCCGCGAATCATAACGTGGTAGTAACCGGCGCTACTCGCCTGACGTCCTGTTCTTGGCCTATCCTCACCTCAGGTCAATGTTCCCGCACGCTCAGCAAAAAGCCAAGAGGAACAGTCCCTTTTGGTTCCTCTTGCTTCCCGCTTTTTCGTGAACCATAACTGATGAAGGGCGCGTCGTTAGCAGCAAAAAGCCCGGGAACCACCCGGGCTCGAGCACAATAGATTATCGCCGCGTTATTTCTGTTTGTAATAGGTTGGGTTTTCGGCATATGGTACGTAGGGCTCGCCCTTGAAGTAAGACCCCGCAATCGTAGAGAAGGTGCCGGTCAACGCTATAAGTGCGATGATGTTGGGAATAGCCATAAACGCATTGAGAATGTCAGCAACGGCCCAGACCGGAACAATGTTGAGTGCGCCCACATACAGCACCGGCAGGTAGATAAGACGGTATACTAAATTGGATCCCGACCCAACAAGATACTCGAGGCACTTTTCACCGTACACCGACCAACCCAGCATGGTGGTATAGGCAAAAACGAGTATCCCGATGGCGGCGATGGCATTCCCTATCACGGGACCAATGAAGGACGACGAAAAGGCGTACATAAACGTAACCATAGCGGTCTGCCCCTGTGTCCAAGCTCCGCTGGTGAGAACTGCAAGTGCTACGAATGTGCAGACAATGTGGGTATCAAGCACAACCTCGATAGCCCCCCAGAAGCCTTGCCTAACAGGATGATTGGTCTGTGCGGTGGCGTGGGCAATAGGTGCGGAGCCGAGGCCCGCTTCGTTTGAAAAGATGCCCCGCATAAGACCGTACCGTATTGCCGAGGCGATAGCGGCCCCCGCAAAGCCGCCAACGGCGCCCTGAGTAGTAAACGCTCCGGCGAAGATTCGGGCGAAAGCATCCGGGACCAAGGCGATGTTTTCAATTACAACCAATGTGCAACCTACTATCATCATAAGGGCCATAAAGGGAACGGCCTTCTCCGCAACCTGACCGACACGCTTAATGCCGCCAATAATGACGAGACCGACAAACACTATCAGAGCAATGCCCGACACGGGACGGGAAATGTCAAAAGCCCTCTCTAGGGCTCCTGCGACATTGTTAGCCTGCACCAGATTCCCTATACCAAATGCCGCCAGTGAACCGGCTATGGCGAAGATCACCGCAAGCCACTTCCAGCCCAGGCCCTTTTCTATGTACTTCATCGGTCCACCGATCATCATGCCTTTAATATTGACTTCACGGTAGTGAACAGCCAACACGATCTCAGCAAACTTGGTGGTGATGCCAAAGAAACCTACCACCCACATCCAGAAAACTGCGCCCGGCCCGCCGAAGAGAATAGCGGTTGTGGTGCCCACTAGGTTGCCGACGCCAATCGTGGCCGCCGCGGCTGTGGTAAATGCCTGAAAAGGCGTGATATCGCCTTGGCCTATTTTTTGTTGTTTCTGAAATATTTTCCCCGCAGTTTCCCCATAGTAGATCTTAAACCTGCTGACCTGGAACCAGCCTGTCTTGAGTGATAGGTACACCCCGCATAGCCCTAACAGTGCCCAAGTGGGCGGGCCCCAAACTATGCGGCCGATTTGTTGCAGAGTTGCAGTAATTTCTGCGTAGTTCATATGTGCCTCCCCTTCCTGTTTATGGTTGAAAGTCGCCTTCTTAGGCGTTTCCGCTAACCCGCCCCCCCTCACATATAGATGCGCTAATGCAGATTCTTAAGACTACTATCATGATGACGTCTTAATAATACTTCAAATCAGATTTTTGTCAACAGTGTTCCTCTCTCCCTAAAACGCCATCCTATCTGAAAGACGAACTCCTTGTTGATTCCGCGAATCATAACGTGGTAGTAACCGGCGCTGCTCGCCTGACGTCCTGTTCTTGGCCTATCCTCACCTCAGGTCAATGTTCCCGCACGCTCGTCAAAAAACCAAGAGGAACAGTCCCTTTTGGTTACCACTTGTTTTAGTTATTCAACTGCTTTTACCTCAAGCAGACTCATCATATGTGCGATTATAAACGAGCCAAGATGAAAAACAGCAGAGACGATTAGGAAAAAGAGCAGCAACAGTAACCCCACGTAACCGCCTGGGCTGTACATGACGCCTGTTTGTGCATACACCACTATGAGGACGAACACCATTAGGGCAGCCGCAACAGTCATGAGCGTCCCGAGTAGTCCCCTCGGCTGCTTTGCGCATGGCGTGGCTACCGGCACAACGGTAGTTGCAGGCTCTGTGGCGTCCGCTCTGGGTTCCTTCACCGTCAACGTTTCAGTGCGTAAAATACGCAGACAGAAACGAGCGCCCCCACAAAGGCAGCGACCGTAACCGCGCCAAGGAGCAAAGTCGCAGGTAGGGCAAATGGTCCCAAAGGCAGCAAGTACCAGTGGAGCCGCTCGCCATAGATAATTACACAGAGAGCCGGCACAGCCAAAAGCGCGGAACCGATTAAGGCCGCCCGCCTAGTCAGCACATAGCCACGTCGCGAAAGCCTTGCTCTCAGCAGAAAAACGAGACAAAAAGCCGTCAGCGGCGAGACAAGCCCAAAATGCCTAATCCAGCCCTCTAAGCTAAGGGCGCAGACCAATCCGCGCATACTGAAAGGGTAGTTCACTAAACCAGCCGCACCCAAGAAAACCGCCGTCGCAGCTACGTAGCTGACTCCGGCTAAAGCGCCTTGGCTCCCCTGAACATCAGTTTGACTTGTTACGTCCGGCATTACCGCGCAAGGCAGAGCAAAGCCAACCGTGGCCGGGATAAACTCCCAGTCGAACCTCTGCCCGTACCGCTGCAACTGCTCTAATGTAGTTTCGAGCCGCAACGTTGTGTTTGCCGCTAAGTCCCAGCGATAGAGCGACGCAGCTCTACCGTGCTGCAGAAATTAGAGGTAAACCTGACTGGAAGAACGATTGGGGTCGTGTGCAAACCGCACCGCTTCGACTTTCTGGTAGTCGTCGGGGAGTAGTGCGTTTACATCTAGGCGATGATATTCCCCTTGCCTACGGTCATAAACAACGATTTGCGTCTGCGAGGCGTAGGCAATAAAGCGGTGCTGCAGGAAAAACTGCGTTGGCAAAAAGACAAAAGGTTGGTCCTGAGGCAGCAACGAAACCCACAACGGGCCTATATTGCTCTCGTTTCGGCTAAGGCTTCCCCTGCTCCAGCCTTGGCTGGTTTTTTGCCACACAGGTGAAACATGCCCCGGAAGTGGCGAAACAAAATTCGGAATAACCCCTCTACCCGGCGCAGGTTCTTGCGTCTCGGGTTTCATTGGTTCTAGATATGGCGCAACCATTACTTCTCCGGCAACCAGATCGTAGACATAGCTATGGTTTTCTCTTTGCCAAAAAGTTTCCGGCATGTTGAAGCTCAGGGTAAAGTAGATTTGTTCCCCGTCCGGTGAAGCCGCCATCTCCAAGCCCTCGGTAATGGCTAGGTCTCGCGACGGAAAGAGAGTAGTCAAATCCAGGCGATGCACTTTGCCGGAGTAACCGTCTGCGATTAGTAGTTCTGTCGCAGTTGCCCCGCTAATAAAACGTGGCACTACTGGCGACCAGCTAGGTCTGGCAATGTAGTAGGGCAAGGGCGGAAGTTCAAACAAGGTAGAGCCAGTTAAATTGAGGACACGATAGGTGAGCACCCCTGCTCGCCAGACAGGGACAAGGTGCATGCCTTCCGTGCTCCACATTCCCAAAGGCCCAAGGTTCACTTCAAGACGGCTGAATTCGTTAAATTCTTGGCTCTCTTTTACCTGCCGTAGTACCTCATCGCCCTCCGCAACGACTAGCGGGGTGTGGTCGGATAAGCGCGGCAGGAGCAAAACTAGAGCCAGTAGGTCGCTATAACCGAGCCGCCCAGTACTTGTCTCAATGACATAGCCCGGGCCTAAGTTAGTCGTGCCCACCAAGCCCTCGCCTGCAGGGTTTAGACTTGCCTTAGACACAGCCGGCGTGCGAACCAGGGCAGTATTAGCAGAACTCGCGTGCTCTGTCGCCTTAATCACCAAGATGGCCCGGCTCCCGCCTGCCGCACGCTGCCCAACAAAGTCTTGAAACACTCTCTCGATAGCATGTAAGTCCTGTTCTAAGCGGTCCTTTATGGCTGGTATGTCCTCGCTGCCCGGCGCATAACTAACCAGTGCATAGACTGTTCGTCCCTGGCTAGCGATAACCGAAGATGTAAGTGGTTGAGACCTAATTGGCGACGCGGCTTCGAGTAACACTGCGAGCAAGAGCATAGTAGTCAAAAAGATGGAGAGCGCCGCGGCCAGGACGGATGAGCGCGACATAGCGTTCATCATTCGCCACCTGCAATCACTATGCGCATCGGTATTCCCAAAATCGTCAGGGAGAATAGCTGCTGCCCGTACACCATCGTGACGAGATATTGCCCCTTATTATCTACGAGTTTCGCTGTCGCTACATGAGGTAATTCATGGATTATGAGCGCTATGTAAAGAAGAGCCCCCACCACCATTCCATTAAAGACGAGAAAGAGGACCGGCCAAACGACACTACTCATATCGACGCCCCCCAATACTAGACTCCCTCTGAAATGGTCGTCATGCGCACCGCGCTAACTGTTTAATATGAAAATCATACCATATCTGGGCAGACTCATGTGACAAATCAAATTGCAATGTTTGTACAATTATCTCTAGCCCGTAAACAAAAAGGACGGTTCCATTTGGAAACCGCCCCTACCATTATCTCGTAAGTTAGTCTTCTTGCAGCGCTTGCTAGACCTTGGCAGAGGAAATCCGCTAGCTTGGAGCATCAACATCTTACGGATTGCTGCTATCGACAAAATCTTGCAGTGACCTAAACTCGTACCCCAAAGCCCGAAGTTCTGCAATGATTGCGGGCAGGGCTTCCGTATTGCTCTGGGAGACGGCGTGCAGAAGAATAACGGCACCGGGATGGACATTTGCTGTTACATGCTCTAGAGCGTATTTCGCCCCGGGTTGTTCGTCGATCACCCAGTCCTTGTAGGCCATACTCCAAAACACCGTCCGATAGCCTAGTGCCTGTGTCACCGCCAGAGTGTATTCGGAGTAGTTCCCCATCGGGGGGCGAAAAAAGTGTGTGCGCTGGCCTGTCAAGTCCGCCAGCATATTGTCAAGTAGAGTGAGCTCTGCCTTTATTTCCTCGAGAGTTAAGGAGGGCAGTGAGGGGTGATTGACTGTGTGGTTGGCCACTACATGTCCGTCTTTGACAAGGCGCTTGACTAAGTCAGGTCGCGTGCGTATTGTCAGTCCTGTTACGAAGAACGCGGCGGGCACGTTATTCTCGTGAAGGACGTCGAGAATCCTCGACGTAAATCCCTGTTCATAACCAAGGTCGAACGTGAGATAGACATATTTCTTCTCTGGGCGGCCAAGGACAATGACCTCGTACTTCTCAATTAAGCTCTTGCTCAAGCCGGGTGTAGGCTGAGCATGGGTGTTGTTGCGCCCAAACCAATAGCCGCGCGGAACGGTGTCAAGGCCGGCGGGCAGTTCAGCTAGGCGTTCCTCCGCCGTCTTTTCGGGGACGTCCGGCTTATCTTGTGGGCGCTCCACAGGCTCAGGCTCAGGTTGGGGAGTCTGCGGGATGGGGTTCTGTGCCACAGGAGGTTCAGGCTGCGGATTAAGCGCTTGCTCGCGTGGGCTGCAGCCTATTAGGAGGAGAAAAACAAGCATAATGGCGACGACGCGCATAATAATGCCCCCTTCTACCCTAATTATAGCAGGTTGCAACGCGCCAGGTTACATAACATGGCCCGGTATTTTGCACCAATCGACCAGCCCCGCAGCCAAACGCAAGAAGTTTTTTACCCACGAAACACGAAACAAATGTGATGGTTTTTCATGGGAGTCACCATCCCATCTACTCATAAATTAGTCCCCTTGTGGCGCTTTACTGATGCTGCTCGCCTGACTTCATGCTCTTGGAACATCCTCACCTCACGTCAATGCTACCTCACGCTTAGCAAAAAACAGCAAGACCTTTCCCTTTTGGTTCCTTTTGGTTCACATTAATACTTTTCAGTACCCATCCCGTCTGGCAACTCCTTCATACGAGGATTGAGCGCCCATGCCGCGATCGTAATGACAATTAGTAGAAGGCCAGAGAAAGTGTAGAGCGCTGACACCCCATACTCGTCTGCCACAACCCCTGCCCCGACTTGAGCAATTGGCGATAGTACTAGAGATATACTATTGAATAGGGCATTTGTTCGTCCACGCGAGCTGTCGTTAATGGTCAGAGAGTACTTCGTATAAGCAGGCAAGAAGCAGGCAAGAAGAAGCCTTCGGAGAACCCATACGCTACGAGAAGAATGACCATTGTAAAATTATTCGTCAATGGCACAAAGATAACAGCGACTGCACTACATGCGAGACCCAATATGGTCAAGCGGTATGGACACTTCTTAGCGAAAAATGCTCCTGAGAGAAGATAACTACTGATTACACCTAGGCTAAGTGCTAGTTCCATTAGACCGTACCCTTGAGCCCCCATCTCAAAACGGGATGAAGCCAATGGGATTAACATAGCATTTATTGCTTTATGAGGAATATTGGATAGTCCAACTACTGCGACAAACCAAACAAGAAATCTGTTGTGAAGTATCTCGCTAAATGACGCAGACTGTGTCTTTCGGGACGGCCACCTTACCCTAACTTGCTTCCTATCTGCATCACAATCGGGCACTAGGCCAGCAAATAACGTAGCGAATAGTGCGAACACTATGGCGCAGAACATAACCCAAGAGGCGCCCACGATCGAGATCAGTAGAGCAACCCCTCCCCCAAGGAATGCTGTCCCTTCGCTTGTGGTTCTGAGTATGGAGCTAACCTGCAACAGTGTGGTTGCATCAGGGAAGAGTTTTGGTAGCAGCGACGAATGCGCACGGTGAAATAGCATACTAAACACTGGCAAGAGCCAAATGACTAAAACGGTAAGCACACCCCTGTGCATAAAGCCCGTTACACTGACCACGGATAATGCTATAGAGACAAACAAAGTACCTAAGCACCCAATTATCATTAGGCTTCTGCGGTTTGAGATATCTACACTTTCACCTATAAAGGTCTCCAGAATGAGTTTAGGCAGCGAAAGTGCCGCTATCACTAGCCCGACACTAATCGCAGACCCGCTAGCTTCCCAAGTGTTCCAGGTGATTGTAACAGCTAATGCAGTCTCAGCAATGATAATGAATAACCCCGCTAACCAAACAGGCAGGAAACCTCTTTCCGAGAACAATAGCGCTCGACTTCTGAAACAAAAGTGATGGTTCTTTATGAAAATCGCCCCTCCCACTCTCTCGCAAATTAGACGTCCTGCGTAAACTGCCCCCGTCTGTATGCCTGGTGCTAGCGAAGGTCTGCAAGTGTGGCCCGAGCGAATTCTACGGTTTCGAAGCGCTCAAAACCGAGTGAGTCATAAAGCCTCCGAGCGTTGACGTTGATATCTACTACGCTGAGATAGACGGTGTCCACACCTCTTTGTCGCAGCAGGTTAACCGACAACTGGGTAAGTTGCCGCCCAAGGCCGCGGCCTTGATACGCTTGGTCTATGACAATGGTATCTATGAAGTCTGAGCCCAGTAGAGTGTAGCCAACAGCTTTGCCCTCTTCATATAGCAAGAAGATGTTGCCACTATCATCAATGAGCTGTTTTCGAGTTTCTGCCTGGTCACTGCCTGCAGGGTAGGTGTCGATCGGCTCTATATCGCACTGGCTTCTGAGCCGGCGGAACCCATCGTTGGTGAGGCGCACATAGTCCTCAAACATTTGACCAGTGTAGGGAAACAGCTTAATCTCTACTTCTGTAAAGGGCGGACCGGTATAGCGCATGGCATGAGCTGAGTACCAGGGCGTGAAGCCGTGTTTGGTGAAGAACTGGCGGTTGGCCCCGGCGTCGGTTCGATAAGTTGTGTAAAGCCTTACCACATTAAGATCCTCGAGGTGCCCTTTCACCGTCTGCCATAGCTTCTCCCCTATACCCTGCCGCCTGTGAGTGGGCGCAGTATATAGCCAGAGCCATGCTTCCGGGCCATGTTGGGACTCGCTTACCTCCCCTAATGCGGCACAGCCAAGTAAGTCTTCGTCTTCAAAGACCCAGGCAGTACTGCTTTTAACGCGCTCCCCAATTTCCGTGGGTTTCATTTGTCTGTTCTGAAGCACCATTTCTATAATTGCTGGCAGATCATTGTCCATAAATGGGCGAATCATCGCGACACCACTTTCATCTTATTGGGGGCAATACAAGAGTTTGTGAGTGCAAAAAACAAAGAGGCAACAAGCAGCTCTAAATCAACCGCAATAAGACCCCTCACACCTTAACTCACTATTTAATCATTTCTTCTCTAGAGAATCTGCAATTCCTTCATTCTCATCGGAGATGGAGCGGCTCTCCTCCTGCGCGAGGCTGAACATGACCGTAATCAGCAGCTCCCCTTTGCCGTCAAATTTCCTTTTGGTTCAGATCGACACACAAAAAGCCCTCGAGTTTAGTCCTCAAGGGCTTGATCATTGAGATATAAATGGCTAAGCTAGTACAAAATTATACGCTGGACACTCATTCTCTAAAGTTAAACGATTCACGGAAGGGGTGTGCATTCAGGTATCCAGCGTCCTTAAAAGCTCAGTCGCTGCAGCTTCGGCGCGCATATATAGCCTGGGTCCGAACGTGGACATATTGTCGCATAGCCCGTCGTTCATTTCACGGTCCCCTCGCTGTTGCAGCACATAAATCCGCTCCCTAGACATGATTCGACAAAGGAATTGGAGCACACATGGGGAAGTGAGCATAGAGTTACCTATCAGGAAAACAACCACTTTGGTAGCCTTCCCCCAGGCAAAAGAGTCAGAGTATGGGTGCGCGGCGGAAAAATGGAGTGCCAAGGTTTATCGGTGCAGGCGACAATGGGCATTAACCGATTAGGCAGGAATGGAAGGGGTTGGGGAAGCAATATGAAAGTCAAAAGATACGCGGTTAGTGTCTTGGTGCTTTTAGTGTCCAGCGCTATGCTTGTAGGATGTGCAGTAGGTGTAACTGGCGTCAGCCTTGATAGTGAAACCCTGTCGCTTACCGTTAACGATACCAGACAGTTGGTAGCAACGATTACACCAGCCAACGCCGCTAACAAAAGTGTGCAATGGAGCTCAAGCGACACCACGGTTGCCACAGTAAGCGATACCGGCCTAGTCACCGCCCGAGCTGCAGGAACTGCAATCATTGCCGTAACCACGGTATATGGGGGAAGGCAGGCAAGCTGTAGGGTGACAGTGGCCGTCGCTACGACCGAAGTCCCCCCCGCCATCTCTTCCGGATATTGGCACACTGTCGCCTTAAGATCAGACGGAACCGTATGGACATGGGGGTCCAATTTATACGGCCAGATGGGCGACGACTCCCGGGAGCGCCACACCCCTACTCAGGTAAATGGTCTAAATGGAGTAACCGCCATCGCCGCCGGTGAGCAGAACACCGTCGCCTTAAAATCCGACGGAACAGTGTGGGCGTGGGGAAATAACGATTGGGGCCAGTTAGGCGATGGCACCACCTCGTTTCGACGCACCCTCGTCCAGGTAAGCGGCCTGACTGAAACAACCGCTATTTCTGTCGGCACTGGGCATGCTGTCGCTTTAAAATCAGATGGTACCGTCTGGGCCTGGGGGCGGAATGACACCGGCCAACTTGGCGACGGCACCACCACGACTCGCCTAACCCCTATCCAGGTAAGTGGCCTGATCGGAGTAACCGCCATTTCCGCTGGCGCCCTTCACACCGTCGCCTTAAAGGCAGACGGGACTGTATGGGTGTGGGGGTGGAATAGCCACGGCATACTGGGCGAAGGCACCACCATGAATCGCCACGCCCCAGTTCAGGTTAGTGATCTGGCGGCAGTAACTGCTATTTCCGCCGGGCAAACTCACACAGTCGCATTAAAGTCAGACGGAACTGTATGGACATGGGGAGGGAACTTTAGTGGCCAGCTGGGCGATGGCACCATGACTCTGCGCACCGTTCCAACCCCGGTAAGCGGCCTCACCGGAGTAAGTGCAATCTCCGCCGGGTGGCAGCATACAGTCGCCTTAAGGTCAGACGGCACCGTTTTAGCATGGGGGGATAATCATTGGGGCCAGCTAGGCGATGACACTACCACAGCTCATCTCACTCCCGTCCGTGTAAGCGGCCTGACCGGAGTAACTGCTATTTCCGCCGGCGGGTGGTATTTCACCGTCGCCTTAAGGCATGACGGAACGGTGTGGGCATGGGGGAATAATGTATTCGGTCTACTAGGCGATGGCACCACTACGAACCGCCTCACCCCACACGACATAGGATTCAAGTTGAGGTAAGAACTAGGAGCCTGGCCCTAGCCCCAAGAAACAGGACCTGGCCGACAAAGAACAGGCCCTGTTTTCTTGTTGCCGTGAAGTTTGGTGGAGCTGAGCTTGTCTCATTGGGCGCACATACCTTGATAACATTGTTTCAGTTTCACCCGTGTTTATTCAATCTTCTGATCGTCATTTTCTTCACCCTTTGCTCCTTCAAACACTTCGCCTAGTAGTCTTGAGAAGTAAACCGCGTTTTTTCCGCAAACACAGGTTTGCCAGTTCGCTTCTCAATGTCTACCCTGGCGTTTCCCGCAACTTCACCAGAACAAAAGGGACTGTTCTTGTTGGAAATGAGCCCTCCCGTCCATTCGTAAATTAGTCCTCTTGCAACGCCTGATACGCCTTCGGGAATTTCAGTGTTTAATGAAATTCCCGTGGTATGCGAGGTCTCAAGTGTTTCGGCGGCCTTGCGCAACGTGAGGCCAACATCCTGAGTCAACTGCCGACAGATGGCCGAGAAGATTGCGGGGTCGCGCCTGTACTGCGCGGCCCTTTCTATGCGGTGCAGGGCACAAACTGCTCTAGGACCTTATTGGCGCAAGCTAACCTGTAGGTTTCGCGGTCTTCACCGGTCTCGAGGTACACAGCAAGATCGCTTTCTGTGCTTCACTGATGTGAGCTATTTCCATCGTGCACTCCCTGTAGCTGCTCCACTGTTATTCAGCCGAGCCTGATACTAATCGCGCCTGTACGGGATTCATGTGAATGTAACGTAGTGCACCGAGAAAGTAGGCGTCGTCCTCGATAACTTCGCTGCGGTAACGGTCGCCAAAAACCGGGCCAACTCGCCGATGCAGGCGATGGATTCCACGAATCATAACGTGGGTAGTAACCCGTGCTGCTCGCCTGACGTCCTGTTCTTGGCATTTCTTCACCTCACGTCAATGTTGCCTCACGCTTAACAAAAAACAAGAAGAACCGGCAGACTGTGCGATAATGCGTATTTTAGTAGCCTTCACTACTCTTAGAATGCGTGTTTTAGGACCCCTCACTGGCCAACAGGTGCAATCTGGCAACAGTTTTCTCCTTGCCAAAATAGAGACAAAGAAGAAGAGTAGCAAG
>JAGXTJ010000016.1 GCA_018333655.1 Bacillota bacterium
CCTGTTGCTTAAAGCAACAGGCTCCGTCCCTACTGCTCGCAGTCTACTGACCTACAAAGACAGCGAAGGTTTTTTCGCACCACCCTACGCTATGACCGAGAAACTCGCTCACAAAGCGCACGGGTAGCATGGTTCTACCTGTACGGGCAATGGGCGCGACATCAAGGGTGAGCGCGCTACCATTGACTTGGGCGCTGCGGCTGTTGAGTACTAACCGGATCGTTTGTTGCTGCTTGACGATGATAACGGCATTTTCCTTCTCTACCCAGGTAACCTGCGCCCCTAGTTGCTCGGCTAGTGCTCTTATCGGCACGAGCGTGCGGGCATTGCTTATTATAGGGAGGACATCACTGTAGATATTGTGTCCATTCACAATAAGGGAGGGGTGCATGGAGGTACCTCTAAATCCGTAGAGCAGGTATTTCTGCCTTTCTTTTTTAAACGCCGCAAGCCCCTGCTGGTATTCTTTCTCCATCTCTGTTGGGGTGAGGTTCTTCTCTAGCCACAAACCTAGCTTGTTGGTGCCCATTACTTTGTCGAACATCACCATGGAAGCTAAGGTCGGGCCGCTCTTGGGAATGGTGAATTTCCAGAGTTGACGAGCTAGAAACAGCGTGTAAAGACCGGTCCTTGCTGGGTTAAAGGCGCGAAAATCGGTGATGGTGAGTCGTGCCCCTCCCCATGAGCCTCTGGCCTCAGGAGTAAAGGTGACCCCAGGCAGATTAGCTTTGTTGAGCAGTGCGCTAAATTGATGTGAGTCGAGCCCCTTGCCACCCACCCACTTAAACTTATCTCCCATGCCCACACCCGTGCCCTCTGCGAGCCCGGTGGCCATGTAGCCAAAGGCGCTCTCTACGTCGGGGATGTTTGGCGAGGTTTGCACCCATGCCATGCCTGTGTCCTGGTAGATCATTTCTCGATTATAGCCTTCCATGCGTACCACAACAACATCGGCGCCAATAAGACGATTAAAGTACAGGGCAAGCTCGCCAATGGTCATACCATGCGCTAGGGGGAGGTTGTCCACCCCAACAAAGGTTTTGTAGCCATCCTCGAGTACTGGGCCTTCAACTATCATTCCGCCTAGGGGATTTGGGCGATCGAGAACGATGATGCGTTTTCCGTTTTCTTTGGCCGCAATCATCGCGTAGTTCAGGGTGGAGATATAGGTATAGGTTCGCGCCCCAATGTCCTGCATATCAAAAATTAGAACATCTATATTCGCTAACATGGCCGCTGTTGGTTTGCGGGTCGAACCGTACAGACTGTATACTGGGATATTTAAGGTAGGATGGGTGTAAGACTCAACCCATGCTCCCGCCGGGGATTTCCCGTCTATACCATGTTCAGGACCATACAAGGCGGTCAAGTTAATACTTGGGTCACGCGAAAAGATGTCTATGAGCGACTCTCCTCGGCTGTTTACCCCACTCTGGTTGGTAATCAGACCGACTCGCTGGCCGCTTAAGAGGTGACGGTAGCGGTCCAGAAGCACCTCATTGCCAAGTCGAAAAACACTACTATATGATGGACTCAGTACGGAATGTGCAACGGCGGGCAGCAAAAGGACGATGACCAACAGACACGCGAAAATTCGTTTCATCTTGTAGCCTCCCATGATGTCATTAATTAATTCTAACATAGAGCAGGCTATTATTCAAAAGAAATGAAACATGTCGGGATGTTGCCTAATTATTGTAATAAGAGTGGGCCGGTAGTGTAGGCAGCGCTGTGCAGAATGTTTAACCTAGGTTGACCTGATACATACCCTTATCGCGGCGCATGTAGCCGTTAATAATGAACTCGCGCCGGATAGTGCAGTAGTCCTGAAAGACGGTCTTAATGTGCTCGTTCACCTCGTCTTCGGTGTAGATGCGCTCCGGTTCGAATAATTTTAGAATTTCTTCTAGCGCATAAAGTTTCTTCTTGCGCTGCACAGGGAGGTCTTTCAGTCGTCCGCCGACAAAAAAGGCGTCTAAGACCTTTTGGCGCTCGTCTCTTTTAGGGCGGGGAGTATCTTTGTTTTCTGCCTCACCAAACACAGAGCGGTTTAAGGCGTGCAGTCTGTCGGTGTCCAAAGCGTAATAGATTGTAGTGTCTTCGCGTACCGATTTAACTAGCTCTAATCGTTTGAGCCGCCCAATGTGGTGACTGACCGTAGGTGCGCTAACTTCAAGTTCACGAGCAAGTTCGGAACCACACATCGGCTTTACTGCGAGTAGACCAATGAGTTTTAACCGTGTCGCATCTGCTAACGCGCCATAGAACTCCACAAGTGCCTCCATGCGTGAAACATCTATCATCTTCTTCGTCCCTTCTTTCGTTAATATCTAATTAGATGATAACGAAAATATGCGAGCTGTCAATATTTTTTGGCCATGCTACCGTGTTGACGGCGGCGAAAAGCGGGTGTAATATGGTATTGATATCATGATGATATCAATACCTGCAGGGAGGTCTGGTAGCTATGGCAAGTATTAACGAAAATATCAGGCAGTCGCCACACGAGGAAGTCGCCCCGCCGTCTATACCCGGGCTGTATGTGTTAGTGCTAAACATTGTGTTGATGGTTGCCACCGCGGTGATGTCCGTATATGGGGTGGTGTGGTTAGAAAGCGACCTCAGACTGACCGGCGAGCCACGCCTCATCAGCCTCGTATTCACGGTGTTCGGGCTCTTTTATCTCTTGGTCAAAGGACCTATCATTTTTGTGGGGCTCAAGGTCATACGCCCTAATGAAGCTCTAGTGCTGACCCTCTTTGGCAAGTACTACGGCACATTAAGAGAGGCTGGATTTTACTTCGTCAACCCTTTTGTTTCGGCTGTTAACCCTACGGCGGGGGTGCAACTAACAACCGGCGCGGTGGCCGGTAAGTTGGAGAAGAATGTGTTGACCCTGTCCCAGAGCAAAATCATCTCGCTTAAGGCTATTACACTTAACAACGATAAGCAGAAGATTAACGACAAACTCGGCAACCCCATCATCATCGGCGTGGTGGTCGTTTGGAGGGTCATTAACACAGCGAAAGCAGTTTTTAGTGTCGACAACTACAAGGAGTATCTCTCGATACAGTGCGACTCGGCGCTGCGCAACATAGTGCGTAACTACCCCTACGACCTACCTAGTGAAGAAAGCGAGATGTCGCTACGTGGTAGCAGTCAAGAAGTAGCCGAAAAACTGTGCCACGAGTTGCAAGAGAAAGTATCAGTGGCGGGGCTTGAGATTATCGAATCCCGCATCACGCATCTTTCTTATGCGCCTGAAATCGCCGCCGCCATGCTGCAAAGGCAACAAGCTTCGGCAATGGTGGACGCGCGTCAGCTTATTGTCGAGGGGGCGGTGGGCATGGTAGAGATGGCGCTAATCAAGCTCAACGAGAATGATATCGTCAAACTAGACGAAGAGCGTAAAGCCGCCATGGTCAGCAACTTGCTAGTGGTACTGTGCGGCAACAGAGATGTTCAGCCAGTAGTTAACAGTGGATCATTGTATTAGGAGCGCGGAAAAACACCGATGAGTGAAAAAGAATCCAGCAAAAAGCAGCTGCTGCTTCGTCTGTCGCCTGCGCTCTGGCGGGAGTTAGCAGCATGGGCGGAAGACGACTTTCGCTCCATTAATGCTCAGATCGAGTACCTGTTGCATGAATGTGTGCAGCGTAGAAAGAAGGGCCAAAAAGAAACCTAGGGTCCAAATCGCAAGGAGGATGGCCATGATCAATGTCTCTCTGCTAACCCTTACTTACCCCAGCGGTAAGGGCGTCTTCGAGCTAGATTTTACGGTGCCCAAGGGCGCGGTTATGGGCTACCTTGGGCCAAACGGCGCTGGCAAAACCACTACCCTGAGAGCGCTTCTAGGGTTTATGCGTCCAGACAAGGGCAAGTGCCACATTGCAGGGCTTGACTGCATAGAAGAGGCCCCAGAAGTGCAGAAACACTTGGGGTACATACCGGGCGAAATCGTGTTTCCTGACGGTATGTACGGCGATGAGTTTCTCTCCTTTATGGCGGCGATGCGGGGTACAAAGAACACTACACGCCTAAAACAACTCCTCGATATGTTCGAGCTAGACCCCCGCGGCAAGATTAGGCGCTTTTCTAAGGGCATGAAACAGAAGCTCGGCATCGTGGCGGCCTTTATGCATAGCCCCGAGGTGCTAGTTCTAGATGAGCCCTCAAGCGGGCTCGACCCTCTGATGCAAAACCGCTTCACGGAGCTAATTCTATCTGAGAAAGCACTTGGCAGAACTATACTTATGTCGAGCCACATCTTTGAGGAGGTCGAGAAAGTTTGCGACACGGTGCTCATTATTAAGAACGGGCGCATAGTCAAGCAAGCGGAGGTGCAAGCGCTTAAGGACTCGCAGAGGAAAGTATTCGCGCTTACAACTGCCGATAACTCTTTGGCGGCCAAAACGCTTGTTGCGGCGGGTTTCAAGGCACAAAGCGACGCGAGCGGTGTAGTGCTCATTGAAGTCGCCGGCGGCAATGTGGACCGCTTCATTAAGGCAGCTGCAGAGCTGACCGTGCAAAACTTAAGCGTGAAGCACCAGACGCTCGAAGACATCTTCATTGATTTTTATGGCAAGGAGGTCAAGTAGTATGAACCTTGCTCTGTTTCGCCATACCCTAAAACGCAACTGGATGTTGCTGGTGATCTTTTTCGGCGTGCTGACGATGTACATGACGGTGATGCTCTCCATGTACGACCCCGCGGACATGGCAGGACTCCTAGCTATGATGGAGGCCATCCCAGCAGGTCTCAGGGCGGCCTTCGGATTTGAGGCCTTGGCGACGGATTTGACGGGCTACCTCGCGAGCTGGTTGTATGGGTTGCTCATGATTGGCTTCCCGATGGTGTATTCTATAATTCTCGCTAATGGGCTGGTGGCCAAGATGGTCGACAATGGCTCCTTCGCCTTCCTGCTTTCTACTCCTAACACCAGGGTGCGCATCATTGTCACGCAAGGGGTTTACGCGCTCACCTCACTGCTCGTCCTGTTTGCCCTCCTCTTTGGCGTGGGGGTGTTTTCTGCAGAGACGATGTTTCCAGGTGAACTAGACATCAACGCCTTCTTAAGACTAAACATCACGACCATGTTGGTAAACATGACCGTGATGATGATCTCCTTTTTCTTCTCTTGTGTCTTTAACGAAACGAGGCTTTCGCTTAGCTTAGGAGCAGGTATACCGATTTCGTTCTTGCTCATGAACATGCTCGGCGGCTCAGGACCTGGTCTAGAACTCCTTTCCTCCATGTCAATCTTTGGCTTCTATGACCCGCGCAAGATCGTCGCTGGTGCTTCTACTTGGGGCGTAAATTCGATCTATATCGCTTTAATCGTCGCACTGTTCACGGCTGGTACAATCATCTTCAACCGCAAACGTCTGCCGTTGTAGGGGGCCTAGCGCGAGAGCTTGACAAAGCTCTTGTATCTAGCGCGAGAGCTTGACAAAGCTCTTGTATCTAGCGGGGTCAATTTCACCGCTTTCTACCATGCGTCTAACTTCGCATGCCGGCTCATGTATGTGCGTGCAATTTCTGAAGCGGCAGCGATGCGAGGCCTGTTCAATGTCTGGGAACGAGGCCTCGACATCGCTGTTTTCGGTGTTGTCTTGCCACAGGGCAAATTCCCGCATCCCGGGGGTGTCGACCACCATGCCGCCCATGTCTAGAGGTAGCAGCTCGGCACTGGTGGTAGTGTGCTGACCCTTAAGAAACTTTTCGCGCAAAGCCCGCGTCTTAAGTGCTAAGTCAGGTTGTATGGCGTTAATTAAGCTTGATTTGCCCACGCCGCTCGAGCCAACTAGGGTGGAAACATGGTCCCTGAGGAGCCCGCGCAGCTCATCGAGGCCTTGTCCCGTGCAGGCACTGGTGTAGAGTACTTTGTAGCCGAGGCTTTCATAGGTGACCATGGCGCGCCGAATCTCATCTTCATTGGTGAGGTCGATTTTGTTAATACATATCACTGGGCATACCCCGCCGCTGTGGCAACTGGCGATGTAGCGGTCCAAGCGGTTAGTGTTAAAGTCTGGGGCGATGGCCGCCATAACGATTACGCCATAGTCAACATTGACGGCGAGCAGTTGCTCGCGTGGCTCTCGACCCGGGGAGCGGCGCGATAGCTTGCTGCGCCGGTTTTCTATGCGCTCGATAACAGCCTGTGTTTCTGAGGTTGGTGTTATCCAGACATCATCTCCTACCGCCAGCAAATTGGTAGTAACCGCTTTGCCCTTTAGGAGCCGGCCTCGCAATGTACAGATGTAATGAATGTTGTCGGCAAGGACATGGTACTGAACTTGGGATGCACGAAGAACTTTACCTAGAATAATGGTGATCACTCCTTAAATTGTTTCAGGGCATAACAAAAAGCCGTGGGTCTGAAACCCACGGCGCATTAACCTCTGGCCTACTTAAGTAGCGGCATCAAAGAGGTATCGCGGTCGGTTTCATTGTCGACAAGGCAAAAAAACACATTAACAACACCTGTCACCATACACGCCACCTCCACTCATATAATTACTCTTATTGTACCATGGGTCAGACTGGTATGCAAATAATACTTCTGTAAGGTATAATTTTGGCAAGCGAATGTGTGCGGGGGCGGCGTAAATGGGGGAGCAATATATGAGAACAAATGTGAGGCCATTGGCAGCGTTGCGTCATCCTAATTTTAGGTTGTTTTGGTCTGGCCAATGCGTTTCGCTGGTAGGCACATGGATGCAACGCGCTAGTCAAGCGTGGTTGGTGCTCGAGATGACGGATTCGCCCTTTCTGCTCGGGTTAATCGGCGTTATGCAGTTTTTACCAGTCTTGTTGTTGTCGCTAGTAGCAGGTGTTGTGGCGGACCGCGTTCCTAAACGCAGCCTAATAATAGCCACACAGGCCGGCTTGTTGCTGCAGGCGCTTACTTTGTCAGCCCTTGTGTACACCGCTAGGATAGAATACTGGCATATTCTTGTTCTAGCACTGCTGCAAGGAGTTTGCTCCGCCTTTGACACCCCCACGCGGCAGTCCTTTATGGTGGAGATGGTGGGGAAAGAGGACCTCATGAATGCCATTTCGCTGAACTCGGCTGTTTTTAATGCCGCCCGCATCATCGGCCCCGCCATAGGAGGCCTGATTATGGACCAGTTTGGCGCGGGACTGGCCTTCTTACTCAATGGGTTAAGCTACGTATTCGTAATTTACGCCCTTCTTAAAATCAAAGTTGCCACGACAAGCGCCGTAAAGCGCGTTAGAAACATGGGGACAGAGATACGCGAAGGCCTAGATTATGCCCTGCGTAACCCCGCTGTTTTTGAGACCCTGGCCTTAGTAGGGCTCTTAGGTATTTTCGCGCTTAACATGAGCATTTTAATCCCTGTGCTGGCCCGCGATGTCTTGGGCCAGAGCGCCGCTGGCTATGGTTTACTGATGTCGGCTATGGGCGTGGGGGCTGTGCTTGGCGCAACTACGCTCGCCTCATTTGCCCATCGTGGCCCTAGTAGGAAGGTGCTTTTCGGTGGTGCGGCCGCACTCACCGTGACACAGCTTGCCATGTCTCAGGCTAGCGATTATACGGCCTCCCTCATACTGCTATTTATTATGGGTTGGGCTCTAATCACCTACAGCGCGACGGCGAACTCGAGTCTACAAGTCGCAGCGCCAGACCATTTACGCGGCAGGGTGATGAGCCTACACTCCTTGCTCAACGGCGGCACATCGCCCATTGGCAACCTGTTTGCCGGTAGCGTGACGGATGCCTTCGGCGCCTCGGGCGGCTTTTTGGCCTGTGGTGGTATGGGCTTACTATGTATTATGGGGCTACTATGGCGTGGTAGCCAAGCAAGAGGAGGAGACCTAGATGAGTCTACTGCATCAAACGGACAACCAAGTAATCAGCGCCAAGATGAAAAGAGCTATGGACTTAAGTCATGACTATGTGAGATTTCTTACCGAGGATGCTCTCGCCCTGCGCTTGCCCAATGTGCCATCCAACAGCATTGGAGAACAGGTGTGGTGCATAGTAGGGGCCCGTGAAAGCTACCTCAAGGCGATGCAGCTCGGGGTGTGGGCTGGTTTTTCTTGTAGCCTAACTAATCATCTGGCGAAGGACATAGTACTCGCCGCGCTCGAGGCGACGAGTAATCGCATCATGGAGTTTTTGCAGTCTGCTACCTTGACACCGGCTACGTTAAGTTTCGTTATCGACTTGTTAGAGCATGAAGTGCAGCACCATGGGCAGCTTATACGCTACTCCTACGCTGATAAAACTGGTTTCCCTGTTACGTGGAGAGAACGCTACACAGTCTAGTAGCTAGGAGGCTATCAATTTGCCGCAGCGCGCTCCTGCCTCGGCCGTTTGCTCATTGTCCTTTGGCTCTCACAGCTTAACGCGTTCTTCACGTATTAGTAGTCACTATCAATCTGAAAAGGAGGCTCTACATTACAATGTATCTACCGAAAGTTGCCTTCATCTGCGTTCATAATTCTTGTCGCTCACAAATTGCCGAAGCCTTAGGTACAGCATTGGCCGGTGACGCCTTCGCAAGTTTTTCCGCGGGCACAGAAATGAGGCCGCACATCAATCGAGATGCCGTGCGCCTGCTCAAGCAACTATACGGCATCGATATGGAAGAAACGCAGCGCCCAAAGCTTCTGTCAGACATTCCGCCGAGCGATATCGTTGTCACCATGGGGTGCAATGTAGTCTGCCCCTACCTGCCTTGCCAACATCGGGAAGACTGGGGGCTTAGTGACCCGACAGGCAAGAGCGATGAGGAATTCGTCGTCGTCATACGCGAGATAGAAAGTAAGCTGATGAATCTGGCTGAAAGGGTAAGGGGAGGACTAATTAGCACGTAGTACCGCCCCGCAGTGTATCTGTACTATCGTTTAGTGGGTGACGAGGTGGTGTTACCAGCCTCGTCGTTTTGTCATGCCTAAGCTCGCGCAGCAAGCGGGTTCTGAGGCAGACAGAAACATGGGGTGAGCATGAAGAAAATTGCTTGACGGGGGTTCTGGTGGGTGGTATTATCTCAGTGGAGTTGATATAGATTATCAATATCAAACGCCTTGAGAGTGGCGAGGCGAGAGACAAATTTTTTTTGCCACCAAAGTGAGAATCATTTTCATCAGTAAAGGGGTGGATGCAGGTGAAGAAAATTGCCGTCTATGGCAAGGGTGGCATTGGTAAGTCGACTACAACATCTAATATGTCGGCTGCCTTAGCGGTTAAGGGGTTCACGGTAATGCAAATTGGTTGTGACCCTAAGGCTGATTCGACTAAGAACTTGATGTCAGGGCGGGTGATTCCTACCGTACTAGATAGCATCAAGGCCAAGCGGGCGGACTTAACTCTGGATGATATCGTGTTTAAAGGGTATAGGGGTGTGCTTTGCGTGGAGGCGGGCGGACCAACACCAGGTGTAGGTTGCGCCGGCCGGGGGATTATCACTGCCTTTGAGAAGCTCGAAGAACTTAAGGCCTTCGAGGTATATCGGCCGGATATCGTCATTTATGACGTGCTTGGTGATGTTGTCTGTGGTGGATTCGCTATGCCGCTACGCGGAGGATATGCAGAAGACGTCTACATAGTGACCTCAGGTGAGATGATGTCGCTCTTTGCGGCCAGCAACATTGCCCATGCCGTTAGTCAATTTAGTACGCGCGGGTATGCCCGTTTGAGCGGACTCATTCTCAATGCCAAAGGGGTCGAGGATGAGGTGGAGTTAGTTAGCAAGGCGGCGCAAGAAATTGGCAGCAGCATTGTGCAGTATGTGCCGCGGCACCATCTTGTGCAACGCGCCGAAAACCAAGGTACCACAGTTATCGAGTCTTTTCCGGAGTCTGACATGAGTCAAGTCTACCTAGAGCTAGCCGCTAAAGTGGCGCAGCCCAAAATCTTGTCTCAAGCCATATAATCGAGGAGGTATCTACTTGAAGATTGCTAAGTTGCTCTCGCTCATTACTGTTGTGGCCCTGCTAGTTCTACTTGTGGCGTGCACTGACACTGCGACACGCAATGCTCCCGCAACCAACGCGCCAACCGTCACTGCCAACCCTGCCCCCGTAGTTACTCCGGCCCCCGTGACGCCGGCCCCGGTACCAGTGACAACTCCTGCGACCACTCCAGCCCAAACTCCGGCACCAACAACTGCGCCGGCTACTACTCCGGCACCCCAGGCCACGGCAGCCGCAGCTCCGCGCCCGACACAAACTCAAACGGTGACCCCTGCACCGACACCCACACGAGTAGCCACACAAACGCCAACGCAAACACCAACACAAACGCCAACGCAAACACCAACACAAACGCCAACGCAAACACCAACACAAACGCCAACACAGACACCAACACAAACGCAAACGCCTGCACCATTGCCCTTTGTCCTAGTTGAGGCCGATGGCACACGGGTAGTGCTCGACAGAGTACCCACGCGCGTAGTGGCCCTCTCTGTCAACACTGCCAGCGTGCTAGCAGAGCTTGGCATCATGCCCGTAGGCATGGCCACGACTGCGCGCGCCCCGGAGATTATTCGTGACGTGCCGCAGGTAGGCGCACCTCGTTCTCCTAACATTGAGCAACTACGCGCCCTTAATCCCGATTTAGTAATCGCGAACATTTTGTTTAAGCCAGCTCTGCAGCCTATCTTGCGGCAGCACGGCTTCACCGCTTACTTTATCGATAACCAACGCTATAGCGATGTGATCGCCAATGTAGAGATGTTTGGCCGCGCTTTTGGTCGCACCGAGAGGTCTAACCAAGTACTTAACGATATTCGTAGGCGCGAGGCCGCCATTCGGCAACGTGTGCAGGGACGTCCGTCCCCCATCGTGATGATAATCTTTGGCACCGCAGATTCCTTCTCCTTATCGACGGAGTTTTCCTACGCCGGAGAAATGGCAAGAATGCTAGGTGCCCGCAATATCACTTCCGGAATGAATGTGCCGCTCAATGTGCAAACCATACCGCTCAGCATGGAGAATGTGCTCGCTGCGAATCCGCAAGTGATACTACGCATTTCGCACGGCAACCCTGCCGAAATGCAGAGCATGTTTGAGCGTGAGTTCACGCAAAATCCGTTATGGGGCACCATGTCTGCCGTGCAAAACGGACGCGTGATCGACTTGCCTGTGGATTTGTTCTTTTCTAACCCCGGCCTAGCCATGGTTGATGCCCTCGAGCAGCTCGCCCGTGTGCTCTACCCCTAGACAAAATGGTGGAAATGGCAGCTAGAACTGCACAACAAGTTGTCCGCACTCCGGGGTATTCTCGTCTGGCTAAAAGGATGGGTATTCTCGCCCTCGTACTGCTTGCGTTTTTTGCCGTCAGCATTCTCTCTCTGCGCTTTGGCAGCCTAAGTTTTACTTCCGGCGAGATCATCTCCGCCCTTTTCTCGGAGGCCGACAGTCTCGCCCGCAATATCGTTATGAATATTCGACTGCCGCGCCTCTTGCTTGCCGGCATGGTGGGAGCTAACCTCGCCATCTCGGGGGCACTACTGCAGTCCGTAATGAGAAATCCTTTGGCAGACCCCGGCTTAACCGGGGTCTCCACAGGCGCAGCCTTGGTAGCAGTGACCATTATGCTGGTCTTTCCGTCTCTAAGCGGCCTTGTTCCGGTGGCAGCCTTTGTGGGCGGCACCCTGGCTGTCTTCTTGGTCTACCTGCTGGCCTGGAAGAGGGGCATCGACCCCATACGCATTATTCTTGCTGGTGTTGCCGTTAATGCCCTTTTGGGCGGTGGCACTTCTCTGCTCTCCATCTTGTACAGCGATCGCATCCAGGGTGTATTGATGTGGCTGAACGGTAGTATCGCTGGGCGCAGTTGGTATCATGTGCGGATGTTGGCGCCGTACTCTATCCTTGGATTGCTGGCTGCCGTCCTGTGCATCAAGGCCGCCAATTTGCTGCAACTTGGCGATGACGTGGCCAAGAATTTGGGACTCAAGGTCAATGTTGCCCGTGTAGTCTTGTCCTTTGTGGCCGCCTTTCTAGCGGGGATTTCTGTGTCTGTGGTGGGCCTCATTGGCTTTGTTGGGTTAATCATCCCCCATGTCAGTCGCCTACTCATCGGTAGCGATTACAAGTTCATGTTGCCACTGAGTGCTTTGCTTGGCTCTATATTGCTCATCATTGCCGATACCGCGGCCCGCACTGTCTTTAGACCAGTGGAGCTACCGGTAGGGATCATCATGGCTGTGGTGGGAGGACCCTTCTTCTTGTACTTGCTCAGAAAGGGAGGTGCGATGCGATAATGATTGCGGCTAAGAAGCTAACAATTGATTACGAGCGCAAAGTTGCCGTCGAGGACTTCGATATGGTGGTAGGCGAGGGCGAGGTCGTCTCACTTATTGGTCCGAATGGCTCAGGCAAGTCTACCGTGCTTAAAGTTCTGTCGCGCATGATGAAAAGCCGCGGCGGCACGGTATACCTTGACGGCCGAGACATTCACAAACTGCCGACCGCTGAGGTGGCGCGCAAATTATCCATTTTGTCGCAAAATCATGTCACTCCGCCTGATTTTACAGTGCGCGAGTTGGTTACTTACGGGCGAATTCCGCATCAAAAATGGTATGAGACCATAAACAATGAGGATAGCGCTGTGGTGGAGTGGGCCATTAGCAAGACCCATATGCAAAATCTGGCGGAGCGCTCGGTCAATACTCTGTCTGGTGGCGAGAGGCAGCGCGCCTGGCTGGCTCTCGCACTTGCCCAGCAGCCCAAAGTGCTCCTGCTAGACGAGCCCACGACCTTTCTCGACATTTGTCACCAACTTGAAGTAATGGCTCTAATACAAGATCTCAATGCCGAGCTCGGGCTGACGGTCGTCATGGTCCTGCATGACATAAATCAGGCCGCCGCCTTTAGCGACAGAATCGTCGTCATAAAAGAGGGACGCCTAGTCGCCGAAGGCCCTCCTCTCAAGGTTTTAACGCCGGAACTACTACGCAGTGTCTACCGTGTAGAGGCAGAAATCGCTCTACACCCGCACAGCGGCAAACTATATTGTCATGCGCTCGGACTTTGTCGCGCGCACAGAGAGGAGACTCATTGTGGTACTACATGCCAACCTAAGCGGACTGAAGCGCATATCGCAAATTGAGACGGCGAAAGACATTCGCCCGCTATCCCTGGCACAATTCCCCGGTACGCACTGCCCCTTGTTTGGTGTTGCGTTAACGGCGGGGTACATTAAAGACATGATAGTGCTCATAGTGGGTACTGACGAATGCACCTACTATACCAAGAACTTTAATATTAATCGCCGCGCGGGCGATGCTGCGATGCAAGATAACTTTCTCTCCTTTGCCATGAATCAGGATGACGTAGTTTTCGGCTGCGCCGAAAAGCTCCGCGCTGTAGTGCGCGATATTGACAAAACTTACGCGCCGCAAGCCATTCTCTTGGTTACCACCTGCGTAATTGAAGTCATAGGTGAGGATTTTACCGCTCTCGCCAGCGAGCTGCAGGATGAAGTTCAGGCTAAGTTATTGATTGTCCGCACGGAGCACTTTAAGTGCAATAGCCATATTCCCGGCATAGAGCGCTGCCTCACCGCCTTTGGGGAGCTGATGGGCCAAAGCACGGTAAAGCCACAGACAGTCAATATTCTGGGGCATCGCTACCCAGGCATTAACGATGCCGAGCTCATGCGCCTGCTCACCAAGAAGGGTGTAGAAATTAATCTAGCTATACCATCGGCCTGTAGTGTATCTGAGCTGCGGCACGCGCCAAGTGCCGCTCTTAACATCGTTACGGACTTCACTGCCTTAGCGCTAGCCGCCTCCATGGAAGAGCGCTTCGGTACCCCCTTTGTCTACTTTGAAAAGTATCTCTGTCCCGAGCGCATTAGGCAGGGTTACCGCGATATAGCGCGCCATCTTAACCTCGATCTTGAGGCAGAGGTAGCCGAGCTCTGCACGGAACTAGAGGCTCTCATTGCCGCGAGCAAGAAGGTTGTCGCAGGCAAAAATTTCGTATACGGAAACACACCCATGCTGGCCTTTGAGCTTTCGTCTTTCTTGGCGAGCCTAGGCATGGAGCCACTCCTTATACAAGCGCGCGATCTCTACGGCAACGATGCCGCATATATCCAGGAGATACTTAGCCAAGGGCACGACCCCTATGTGGCTCGTGTGGCTAACATCGCCCCCCTACAGGCAGTGTACAAGGAGCTTAGGCCTAGTCTCTACATCGGGCACGAGAATCCGGAGCGACTGCGCGAGTATGGCGTCGCGCAGGTGGCCTTTGATGCCGCAGCTGCCAAACTAGGCTTTGCTGTGCCCCTAACCGTGCTGAAAACCCTACTGCGCGCCCTAGATACGGCTAATTCTGGAGAAACACGGAGTGTAAGATATGCAACTGTATAAGTACCTGCCCCCCGCCTCTGACCGCATGGGAGCCTTGTGGGCGCTAAGCAGCCTGCGCGAAGCCGCTGTCCTCGAGTATGGGCCGGCAGGCACGACCCACTATGCCATTGAAGGCTTTATGCAACTTAATGCTGATATGCAGGCCCGTCTCTTCACCACCCATATGGACGAAACCGATATTGTCATGGGCGACAGCACGCGCTTAGAGGACACTCTAAGGGAAGTAGACACTGTCTATGCTCCATCCGTCATCTTTGTCGTGGCCTCGTCCATCTCCTCGATCATTGGTACAGACCTCGAGACCATTTGTGCGGCCAGGCAGCCAGAGACGCAGGCCACCCTCATTCCCATCACGGGGGGAGGCTGGCGGGGTGACTACACCCTAGGTATCCGCGAAGTGCTGACTGCCTTGGCGAACAAGGTCGTCGCAGAGCGCACTATAGAGCTACCTAACACCTGCAATATCATCGGAGTCAATATAGATTGCTACAACTTCCAGTCTGACATCAGAGAATTGCGCTACTTGCTCAAAGAAGCGTTCGGACTCGCAGTGCATACAGTGTTTACGGCCGACTCCTCGGTGAGCGAGATTAAGCAGGCAGCAAACGCCAAGTTTAACATCGTCCTGCGCAGTGAAGGGCTCGAATGTGCCGAGCTGCTGCAAAGTCGCCATGGCCAACCCTATGTGTATGGCGCACCCTATGGCTACAGGGGCACACTAGAGTGGCTGCAAAAAGTAGGTCAAGTGCTAGGCAAAGAGCTTGACAGCAACTTCGCCAAGCATCTGCGTGGGCATGCGACCAAGCACAGCGGCACTGTGCGGCGAGCACTTTTTCACTACAAGAGCCTGCCCACCTTACTGGCTGGTTCACTGATGCAGGTACAAGGGATGTACGCTTTCCTCCACGGTGAACTTGGTATTGACGTCAAGCACATAATCGTAAATCACAACCGCCCGACTCGCCTGCCAGAAATTGACCCCGTTTTGGCCGAGAAGCTCTCTTTTAACCCTAGCGAAGCTGAGAAATTAGCCCTCTTGGCGTCCATCCGCCCATCTGTCGTCTCGGGAGATGGTGTGTTGCTTGACATGGCCTCATCTGTGCCTGTCAAAGTACAGGTGGCCAATCCTAACCTTAGTAGCACCCTTATCTACGACGGCACCCCCTTTATGGGCATTAACGGTGCTACTTACTTGATTGAGCGTTTAATGAGTGGACTGCGCACCAGCGGCTTGTAGGGCCTTCGGAGTTAAGTAACGAAGCATGGAGCAAGAGACCAGGCTATGGCCTGGTCTCTTGCTCCATGTACATCTTTGCGCCGCCCATCCTCTCTGGCGACTACAAGCATGTCGTGTTGCTAGCTGCCAGCAGAGCCTTACGCTTTGCCAGGCACTAGGTGTTCAGTCAGGCGCAGAAATTCTTCGATATCTCGTTCAATAATCCCGAGGGACTTCAGCCAAAAATCCTTTGCGGTTGTGTCGATGTTCATTGTGGCGGCGACTTCTTTGGCCGGCATGCGCGTGGTGTTGTTTAGCAGCTGGTTGTACGCAGCGTGGAAGTTTGTGTGGCCGTCAAGATACTGCGCGTAAAGCCCCTTGCCAAAAAGTAGTCCGAAAGCATAGGGGTAGTTGTAGAAGTTGAAGCCGGCGGAGTAGTAGTGCGACTTGCATAGCCACATATAGGGGTGCAGTGCGTTTTCGTCTAGGCCGTCGCCATAGGCTTCTTGCTGAGCGGCGAGCATAAGGGTTTTTACTTGGCTTACCGAAAGCGGGGCTTCCCGGCGAGCCTCGAATACATTGGTCTCAAAGATAAAGCGGGAGAGAATGTCGACAATAAGTTGCGTGTGCCCGGCGAGAGACTTTTCGAGGATGTCTACTTTGTCTTGGTCTGTAACTTCTTTGAGAGCAGCATCAATCACGATGGTCTCGCAGAATATAGAGGCTGTCTCTGCTACCGGCATGGGGTAGTCGCTGTTCAGTACGGACTCGCAGAACACTTGGGCATTGTGGTAGCCATGCCCAAGTTCATGAGCTAGGGTCGACACGTCGGAGAAACTGCCTGTGTAGTTCATGAGAATACGGCTTTCTTTAATCGGGTGTACGCTAGCGCAGAAAGCGCCGCCTACCTTGCCCTTACGGGGGAGAACGTCGACCCAACTGCCTGCGAATACTTGCATGGCATAATCGGCTAGCTCCTGCGAGTAGCTACCAAAATGCCTAGTGATGAAGGCCGCGCCCTCCTCCCAGGTAAATTTGAGAGAGCTGGTGGTGACAGGGGCGAACAAGTCGTAGAAGGGCAGCCCGTTTTGATGGCCGAGGATCTCGCCCTTGCGCCGCAGGTATTTTCTAAAAGCGGGCAACTTGTCACGCATCGCACTTATCATGGCGTTTAAAGAATCCATGTCTAGGCGCGCTGTAGCGGCGCTCTGGGCAAGGGGGGAGGGGTAACCCCGTAGTTTAGCGACTGTTAGCACTTCTCCCTTGATGCTGTTTAGGGCAGAGGCAATGGCCTCATCGATGCTCTCATAGGCCTTTAGCTCAGCTATGTAGGCAGATTTACGCACTTCAGCGGACTCATGCTTAGCGAGGTTACGCAGCATGGAGAGAGGCAGGGTCTTTTGCTCCCCCTCGACATCTAAGGTTATCATCAGGCCTGCGGTTAGTTTGCTCTGCAATATACTCCAAGCGCTAGAACCAGTGGTCTGCAGCAGGGCCAGTAAAACCTCCTCACGGTCACTGAGCATGTAGCTAGCTTTTTCAAGTTGGTCCTTGATTAAAAAGCTATGCTCCATCAGAAAGGGGGAGGTGTTCAATAGTCCCTCTAAATCTCTAAGCGTCGTCAAGTAACGGCGAAATTTTACCGTGGGCTCTGTAAGTTCCGTCATAAGCATGTCGAGCTGATCGACATAGCGCATGGCAGCTTCATTTGTGGTGTCGGCCTGAAAGGTTAACCCAGCATAACCTTGCAGTAGCACCATGCGCGACGTCAGCGCGCTTAAATCTAGTAGGTAGGATGTCATCTCCGCAGCGGGGTCATGCACATGGCTCCAAGTGTAGCGTTCTTTTAGGGCGGCTAGTTCCGCGGTCACCGTCTGCAAATCGTTTTGGAAAGCATCTGAGGTGAAGCTTGGGTATAGGGGGGTAAGGTCCCAGCGTAATTCCATTAAATGCACCTCCGGAAATATTGTTAGTTAGGCAAGAGTTAGTCTCACAAGGCTCCGGCATCGCGGAAGAAAATGTCCGACCTAATGTAGCGCTCAAACATCTTTTTCTTAGTGCGCAACTCATGCCCCTTGAAGAAAAAGAGTGAACATCCCTCCCAAAGTATCCACCAGCCCCCGATAAACATCCCCTCGACAAGAATCTTGTGCATGAGGGCTAGATCCATCAAGTTTGGCAGAGTGTAGGCTAATGTCAGCAGAATAGCCGATACGGTCACATAGGTCACGAAGCGCCGGTAAATATTGCGCAGCGCCTGGTTAGCAAACAATAACTGCACGCGAAAGTTGTTTTGGATAGCCGCCCTCGTGGTGAGCTCCTTTTCATGGTCGCGGCCAGCTGCTCTGACGTTAAAGCACAGCTCGATTTTTGCCCGTAAAGGAATTTCGCCCCCTGCCTGCTCCAAGTAGTTCATTAATTCCGGCTCAATTTCTTTACGTCGCAAGGGGGAGGCATCCCAACCATTAAAGATCTCGGAGTAGTCATCGATGGATAACTCCACCACATAGGCCTCGGTGCTAGGGTTAACGTGATATAGATTCAAGTATTCTGGGTTCGGTTTGGGGAAACCAGTAGTGGACATCATATCTAATCCTTTCTACGACATCTGCCTCAATGGTAGCATTGCTTGGTCAGTAAGACAATCAAAACAGTTGTAGCCTCCTGCTTTGTCAGGGCAATTAATCTAGGCGAACAACTCTTACGAGGTCAGCGGTGTTAAAGGCATCTGTTTCCGCACGATGAATCCGATAATTGTCGATGACAATTGTCGCCCGGCCTGACTTTGCCTTTGTGCCAAAGGCATTTAGGTCTTGCTCGTGGTTGTTAAACGTAAACCATAGGGCACGGGTATTGTTGTTCATTCTTGGGAGTTTGGTAAGTGAGGAATCGTCAACGTAAAACGACACCCAGCGCGGGTTATCAGCATCCGTACTGACAGTGTAGACGCCGCTCACGGTTGCCCGCCCCGAAAACTGAACAATTCCAGCCGAACCGAATGGTCCCGCAAGCTGGGTATAGTTAGTGACAATCTTCATACCAGCAATCACATCTCCGCACTCGCCGTGGTAGCGTCAAAAATATGGCAGGTCTCGGATGTCACTTGGCTCCACCAAGGAGAAAATACATAAAGGCCGTAGCCTAGCGCACAGAGCAGCAGCACTGTCAGTAAAATAGCTGGTAGCGTTTTCATAAAGTTCACTCCTTTATTTATCTTTAGTAGGCCTATATTGGGGTAACGCCTGAAGGGGGTTGTTCTGGCGTGGCAGAGGACGGGTGGTGTACGTGTATTCTGTCATGGCGGAAAGTATTCGTTTGCAGTGTTGCCGAGTGCAAATGGTAATCTACAACTGCATCCAACTACCTGCTTTAATTATCCTAGCCACCTTATTTTTCCTGCCATGGGCGGCAAAAAACTTCGCTAAACTAGTGGAGATAACGAGCAGTAATCCTTTTTGGCGCACAAAAGGATGTTCGCCCTTGCGAGCTAGTTGCTGAGGACACTAACTTCTATCACAGCTGCCCGATCACTGCATCCCCGGACAAACTGTACGGCAGTCTAGGGCCAACATACACCGTCTTTTGCTGGACATTATGGGTTAGTAGTAACAACGAAGTTCTACCTCGGCAAAGCCAAGATCCAGTTCACCCAACTAACAATGGTAGAGGCCCTTCGATCAAAAGTGCTTTCTGCCTCCATGTGATAAAGGTGACATGTTTTCATAATCGCCACTACTTCGTCCCTCTGCGGCATTACCCCGTTGGACAAATGAAGATTCAGAACTGCGTTGAACACTCTATGACTTAATATGTAGTGAACCAAGAGTAATTGCCTCTCCTTGTATTTCAGCCGTAGCAATTGCTTGCCTGCGGAGGTCAGCGAATACACTCCATCGTTATGCCTCTCAGGCTTGGTTACTAGGCCAAGATACCTTCCCGCATTGGCGTAGTAGTCGGCTTGCCGTGGGTCAAAAGCATAGTTAAGGCTAACCTCCTCTTTCGTAAGGTCCCCTTGTCCCAGTAGCTCACAGAGATTTACTACCCTCTCAAGGCTATCCGCCTGCGGAAAAGGCAGCTCCGGCTCTGGTACTGGCGTCACAGCCCGCGAGACACGCATAATATCATCCAAGGTGATGTTGGTTGGGTCAAGGCTATAATTCTTATGCCGCATTAGCACAAGTGAGTTGTAATCGTTCGGTGAGGCAAAGCTGATTCCACTGCAAATTCTAACTCTCAGCGTTCAATTAGACCCTGTTGATTTCCTGTTCTACCCATTAGCAGAGAAGAACGTAGAGTATGGGGCGTTCACGAAGCGATTTCTAGCGTAAAATGACCAG
>JAGXTJ010000017.1 GCA_018333655.1 Bacillota bacterium
CATAACATATTATGCCAATTTATGCTACTGAAAAATGAAAGAAAAACTAAAAAAAATATACCCCTGCAGCCTTGTAGCTCAAGGGTCTTCAGACTTGCCGTAAAAAAGGACCTGTCAAACTAACGTGTGATTGTGCAGATAGGCAGAACACTTATTTGGTGGTAGAATCGTTGGGGACATGATGCGAAAGGTGGTCATTACATACATGGGAGAGATAATTGGGGGACTTCTAGCGGGTATAATTGCTTTGACATGGCAGCAGGTGGTGATGTGGACACTCGGGCTTAGTCTCATCTATCTTGCCGTCAAAAAGAACTATGAGCCTTTGCTGCTCGTCCCCATCGGCTTCGGAGCGGTTATGGCTAACATCCCGCTATCTGGAGCAGTGGGGGAGGGTGGCCCTTTGACTTTGCTACTTCAGGTCGGAGTACTTACGGAGCTGTTTCCCATCTTGATATTTATCGGGGTCGGGGCGATGTGCGATTTTGGTCCCTTGCTTAAGAACCCTGAGGTCATGTTACTAGGCGCGGCCGCACAAGTGGGTATTTTCGCCACGATTATCGTGGCCACGCTGCTCGGGTTTCCCATCGCGCAGGCAACAGCCATCGGAATCCTCGGCACTGCGGACGGCCCGACGACACTTTATGTCGCCTCGCTGTACGCGCCAGAAATTTTAGCGCCGTTAGCTTTGGCGGCGTATTCCTACATGGCGCTCACCCCGCTGATTATGCCACCTATCATCAAAGCGCTGACAACTGTTAGTGAGCGGAAATTGCGCATGCACTACCACAGCGGGCCAGAAGTCTCACGCACAGCAAAGTTGGTGTTCCCTTTATGTGTTGTCATCGTGGCGGGCGTCATTGCACCAGTAGCCGTCCCCTTGGTGGGTTTCCTTATGTTGGGTAACTTCCTCCGCGAAAGCGGCGTCACTGACAGGCTCAGTCAGTCAGCGCAAAACGAACTTATCAATGTAGTGACTTTGCTGCTAGGCCTTACTATTGGCGGTACTATGACGGCCAACAACTTTCTTAACGTCACATCCTTAGGTGTTATGATGCTAGGCTTAGGGGCCATGACCTTTGCGACTGCGGGAGGCATCATCATTGCCAAAATTCTTAATTTGTTTAGGCAGGAAAAAATTAACCCCATGGTTGGTGCTGCTGGCATCTCGGCCTTTCCTATGGCCGGGCGCGTGGTGGCAAAAATGGCGCTCGCGGAGGACAAGCAGAACTACCTACTGATGCACGCGATGTCGGTAAACATTTCTGGACAACTCTGCTCCATCGTAGCGGGCGTAGTGGTTATCGCCATTATAAAGGCCTTGCTGGGAGCATAGACATTTTTGCCTGCACTATACCGGACTCATTTCAGGATAAAGGGAGGTCATTTTCATGCCAGAAGAAGTCCGCACCGCGCTCATGATCGCCGCCATTGGTTTACCGGTAATGATTGGTGTAATAGGCATATTCATACTATTGGCCCGTGTCCTTACTGCGGTTTTTCCCCACCAGCGGGACGAAGCCTAGAACAGGGGCCATTTGTCGAGAAATAGTTCGCTTTACACTAAAATTAACATGAGATATGCTTGTGTCAGCGTAATATTATGGGCAGTTTGCTAGAACAAAAGGAGGGGATTGCCGTTGATTTCTGATTTTCAAAAGCAAGTTATCGTGGAGATGTTGCGAGAAAATGTGGCACCCTCCTTCGTCTATCTATTCGGCTCACAAAGCTCAGGCACCGCTCGACAAGATAGCGATATTGATATCGCCTATGTCGCAGATAAGCATCTAAGCCCTTACGAACGATTCACCTTGGCCGGTCAGCTTGCTTCCTTGCTCCATGTTGATGTGGATCTAGTAGACCTTAACGTTGCTTCGACCGTGTTGCAGATGCAAATTGTGAGTCAAGGTTCTATTATCTACTGCACAGAAGAGCTGTTCCGCCAGTTGTTTGCCATGCGTGTCTACAAAATGTATGCGCGTCTCAATGAGGAAAGGGCGGCCATAATGCAAAATTACGCACGAGGGAGTTTAGAGGCGTGAACAGAGATGTGATCATCAACAAGTGCGCGGTTATCGAGCGCTGCGTGAAACGCGTGGTTGAGGAGTACGGCGGTAGCGCCGCTTCACTGGAAAACCTTACTAAACAAGATTCGGTCATGCTCAATCTGCTGCGCGCCTGTGAAGCTGTTATTGATCTAGCTATGCACCTAGTTGCGGAGCAGTCCCTCGGTGTGCCTCAATCAAGCCGTGATTCGATCGAAATACTTAGAAAGCACGGTACTCTCTCCCCCAACACGGCACAGAACATGAAGAACATGATCGGCTTTCGCAACATCGCCGTCCACGATTACCAAGCCCTAAACTTAGAGATCGTGCAGGCGATTATTGAAAGGCATCTCCTAGACTTTCGTCACTACGTCGAAGAGATTTTAGGTGCGACTGTACGGAAGTAGGGGTGGTGCCACTAGCTGCCATGGGCAGGCAGAGGTCAGCTCGTCAGAGGACGCAAACGCTTGACTCCCGTTTCCTGCCGGGCTATAATGAGTTGTAATGAAGTAGGGGCCATCCGCCTCTCACCTTGCTAATTATGTTGGCGGGTTAATAGTGCGCGACAGTTGTCGCAGTGCTTATTCGGCGGGTGGAAGACACTCGCCTTATTGTTATGAATTTTAGGAGGTGGATTAGTCATTAATAAAGAAACCAAAGTAGCCGAGCCCCAAGTGAATGACGAGATTAGAGCCCGCGAAGTCCGTCTGATTGATGAAAACGGAGAACAGCTGGGGGTAAGACCTTTCCGCGATGCGCTGCGCATTGCCCAGGAGAAAGGCCTCGACCTTGTCAATGTGGCGCCAACGGCCAAGCCCATAGTTTGCCGTATTATGGACTACGGCAGATTTAAGTATGAGCAAAGCAAGAAAGACCGCGAAGCTCGCAAGAAACAACACATCATCAATGTCAAGGAACTCACCTTTAGTCCTAACATCGAGCCACATGACTTGGAGACTAAGTCTCGCTCGGCCATTCAGTTCTTGAAGGAGGGCGATAGAGTCAAAGTCACTGTTCGCTTCCGTGGTCGTGAAGTCGCCCATTCTGACCGTGGAAAGCACGTTTTGACGCAATTTTACGCCTTAGTGCAAGACTTAGCCACGATTGACCGCGAGCCGAAGCTCGAAGGGCGCAACATGATTATGTTTTTGAATGCCAAAAAACAGCAACAATAAGGAGGCAGCAACATGCCAAAAGTGAAAACCGTTCGCGGCGCAGCCAAGAGGTTTAAAATTACAGGCACCGGCAAGGCTTTGCGGCGCAGCAATATGAAGAATCACCTTAATGAGGCCAAGTCGTCTAAGCGGATGCGCAACCTCGGCAAGGCTAGTCTTGTTCACCCAACAGATATGGGCCGTCTAAAGCAGCTCATTCCATACAAATTTTAAGCAGACAACTATTAGGAGGTTAGATTATGCCACGTGTAAAGAAAGGCGTCACTGCACGCGCTCGCCATAAGAAGATTCTGAAGCTTGCTAAGGGTTACTGGGGTGCCAAGAGCAAGAGATTCAAAGTAGCTAATGAACAGGTGATGAAGGCGCTCTACTACGCCTTCCGTGACCGCAGAAGAAAAAAGCGTGATTTCCGCAAGCTATGGATTACACGCATTAACGCCGCCGCTCGCATTAATGGAATGTCTTACAGCCGCTTGATGAATGGGCTTAAGATGGCTGGCGTGGTTATGAATCGTAAAATGTTGGCCGATCTGGCAGTGCGCGAACCAGCTTCGTTCACTAGCTTAGTCAGCGTGGCCAAGCAGCAATTCGTTCAATAGAAAGAAACAACCGGCAGGCGTTCTTTGACTTGCCGGTTCTTTACATTGGGGGAAAGCGATGTACGCTCGGCTACAAAAATTGAGCCCGGTGCAGGTGTTGGCACTTACCTTCTTGGCGCTCATACTACTAGGGACATTTTTGCTCATGTTGCCGTGGGCTACCACGGGGGAAACGGTTGGTTTTGTCGACGCTCTCTTCACCGCTACCTCGGCGGTCTGTGTTACAGGGCTAGTCGTGGTAGACACAGGTACGCACTTCACATTTTTTGGGCAAGCGGTGATTCTTGTTCTCATTCAGTTGGGTGGCTTGGGTCTAATGACGGTAGCCACCATGGTCGCCGTGCTTCTGGGTAAACGCATCACTTTTCAAGATCGCCTCATTATCCAAGAAGCGTTTAACCAGTTCACCCTAGAGGGCATGGTCCGCCTCATTAAGTACATTGTCATGACCACCTTTATTATTCAGGGTGTCGGGGCTTTCTTGTTGTTTTGGCGGTTTCAACCCCTTTATGGCACACTGCGCGGTCTCTGGTTCGCGGTGTTTCACGCCGTCTCGGCCTTCAGTAACGCGGGTTTTGATTTGTTTGGCAACTTTCGTAGTTTGGAGGGCTTTACCTCCGATCCGCTCGTAAATGGCGTAATTATCGCCTTGATAGTTCTCGGTGGTATCGGTTTTAGTGTTATCGCTGATATATATACGCACCGTGGATTTAAGGGGATATCGCTCCATACCAGTCTGACCATAAAGGTGACGCTAATTCTTATAATCCTCCCAAGCATCCTGATTGGGATACTAGAGTGGAACAATGCCCTTGCTCCCTATGATCTCACAGGCAAGGTGCTTGGTGCGGTCTTTACCGCGGTGACACCCCGCACAGCGGGGTATAACACCGTTCCGACGGCCGCTCTGGGTAGTGCTACTACGTTGCTGATAGTGGGCTTGATGTTCATTGGGGCCTCGCCAGCGTCGACCGGCGGCGGCATAAAGACCACCACCTTCGCTATGATTGTCTTAAGTGTGGTGTCGGTCCTGCGTATGCAGCCGGAAGTAGTTATTAATGGTCGACGTCTCCCTGTGGCCATGACCTTTAAGTCTCTGGCGGTGGCTACCTTGGCCTTGGGTCTGGTTTTGTCGGTGACTTTCTTGCTGCTCATTACAGAAGAACACGCCTTCCTAGATATATTGTTTGAGACAACTTCGGCCTTTGGCACGGTAGGGCTTAGTCGAGGCATTACTACATCCCTCTCTACGGTCGGACGCTTAGCACTGGTATTTACAATGTTTGCTGGGCGTGTCGGTCCGCTCACCTTAGCTTTCGCGTTAGCGAGCAAGAGTGATCCTTGTGCTAATGTTGTAAGATATCCAGAAGGGAAGATCATCGTTGGCTAAAGATACGCAAAAACAGTTTGCCGTTATTGGACTTGGGCGTTTTGGCTCTAGCGTCGCTCGTACCCTCCATGCGCATGGGCATCAGGTGCTCTGCATTGACGATGAAGAAGAAAGGGTGCGCGCTAATCTAGATAATTGCACCCGTGCGGTGGAGGCCGATGCTACTGATGAACAGGCCTTGCGGGCACTCGGCATCCGCAACTTTGACACGGTCATCGTCGGCATTGGTGGCGATATTCAGGCTAGTATTCTCGTTACTCTGATGCTTAAAGAGCTTGGGGTCAAGCAGGTGGTGGTCAAGGCTCAAAGTGACGTACACGGCAAAGTGCTATACAAAGTTGGGGCGGATAGGGTTGTCTTTCCCGAGCGCGACATGGGTACCCGAGTCGCACGTAACCTCGTGGCTAGCAATATTTTAGAATATATCGAGTTAGCTCCTGAGCTCAGTATCTTGGAGTTTTTGGTGAGTGACAACATGGTCGGGCAGACCTTGCGCACCTTAGACTTGCGCAGCCGTTACTCCTCTAACATTATCGCCATAAAGCGCGGCGAGGAGTTTGAACTAGCACTGCAAGCAGATTACAGAATCCAGGCTGGCGATGTACTAGTCGTAGTCGGCCGCAATGAGGACTTAAAGAAACTGGAGCGGGTTTAAAGTGCTGGACAAGCGCATTACCTCCTCTGAGAATCGCTGGGTTAAGATGGCGCGCGCCCTACACAGTGCGCGCGGGCGTGCTAAGCACAGGGCCTTCTTGGTGGAGGGAACGAGGGCAGCGTGTGAGGCAGTGTCCTCCGGGCGTGCCCTCGCTTGTCTTATAGACGAGGCGGAAGCTAATCGCGCTAGCGTTGCGGGCGTGATGGCCCTAGTAGGGCAAGCGTCGGTAGAGACTCTACTGGTAGAACCTATGCTTTTTGCTTCGCTGTGCGAAACAGCTTCCCCCCAAGGCGCCCTCCTCATTGTTTCAGATATTGCCCTGCCGCTAGTAACTTTGCTAAATGCCAAGCCGCAGTTAGTTGTTGTTGCGGATGGACTACAAGACCCCGGCAACATGGGTACTCTTATTCGCCTAGCTGATGGAGTGGGGGCTGCGGCCCTTGTGGCAACGGAAGGCAGCGTTGACCTTTACAATGCCAAGGTAGTTCGCTCTAGTATGGGGTCAATATTTCACTTGCCGATCGCCCAAAATGTCCCGGTCGCGTCGTTACTGTCATTGCTTTCGGCAAGCGGTTACAGCGTAGTAGCCGCTGACCCTCGTGGTACGAGTGTGCACTACGATTTTCGCTATCAAGTACCTTTGGCAGTTGTTTTTGGCAATGAAGGGGCGGGGCTTAGCCCGCTTTGGCGTGAGTCAGCGCAGTTAGTGCGCATACCTCTGTGGGGGCGAGCAGAGTCACTCAATGTCAGTATTTCTGCCGGTGTTCTCCTGTACGAAATAGTCAGGCAATGGCAGGGGCAACTCCTTGTACCTGAGAGCGCACCCATGCTATAATCTCACTAGTAGCTAGCGAGAGGGTGTGTCTACGTGAAAATGTTGACCGCCGGTTTCTTCTGGAAACTTTTTGAGGATACAGGCTCGGTGTTCGCTTATCTCATGTATCGCAGGCTCCATTTCAATTAAAAAATATATAGGCAGTGAAAGAGAAGAGTAGCATCGAGCAAGCCTGCTGCAGGGAGGTTGCGCTGAAACTGCGAGCGCGACTGCAGGCACGAGTGCGAAGTTTCGCTCTGGAGCTGAGAGAAGAAAGGGCTGTGTCCTGAGTAGAACTCTTCGTGTGGCGACGTTACCTGCACACAAAGATAAGCCTTTGCTGGCTTAGTCAGGGTGGTACCGCGAGCATACCTCGCCCCTACATGGGGCGAGGTTATTTTTTATGGGGAGTGGTGAAAGTGAAATTACTCGATGACGTAAGGATGCTACAGAATCACGCCTTGGAGCGCATTGGCAGCCTCAAGAATACCGAGGAGTTGCAAGCTTACCGTGTAGAACTGCTTGGCAAGAAAGGGCAACTTACGACCATTTTGCGCAGTATGGCTTCTTTGTCCGCCGAGGAGAGGCCAGTAGTGGGTCAGTGCGCGAATGAGGTTCGCGACAACTTGACTGCCGCGCTCGATGAACATGAGCGTGCACTGAGAGAAGAAGAGCTTACCCTGCGCTTACAGCAAGAACGCCTCGATGTTACCCTGCCGGGGAGACTTTGCTATGTCGGTCATGCCCACCCACTTAGCAGCATCATCAACCAGGTTATGGATATATTTTTGCGGCTCGGTTTTTCGGTAGTGGATGGGCCCGAAGTAGAAACAGAGTACTACAATTTTGAGGCTCTCAATGTGCCTCAAGATCATCCGGCGCGAGATATGCAGGATTCTTTTTACTTGACGAGTGGCTTGGTGCTGCGCACGCAGACTTCACCCGTGCAGGTACGTACTATGGAGAAGTTAAGCCCGACGATTCCGGTACGTATTATTAGCCCGGGCAAGGTCTATCGGCGTGACGATGATGCCACGCATTCCCCTATGTTTCAACAAGTAGAGGGGTTAGTCATCGACAAGGGCATTAATCTAGGGCATCTCAAGGCGACCCTGCTTTCTTTCGCGCAAGAAATGTTTGGGGAGAAACGACAAATCAGGCTGCGGCCAAGTTACTTTCCCTTCACTGAGCCTAGCGTCGAGGTGGACGTGAGTTGTGGGTCGTGTAGCGGGGTTGGTTGCCAGGTATGCAAGAGCACAGGCTGGATTGAAATACTGGGGGCAGGCATGGTACACCCTAATGTCTTGCGGCAATCTGGGTACGACCCAGAAGAGGTGAGCGGGTTTGCCTTCGGCATGGGCGTCGAACGTATCGCCATGCTCAAGTATCGCGTTGAAGACTTGCGCCATTTCTTTGTCAATGACTATCGCTTTCTCAGACAATTTTAGGGGGGCAAGGCAGTGAAAGTTTCTTATAAATGGTTGCAAGAGTATGTTGTCCCGGTCCCACCACCAGTAGAGTTGGGCGCGCTCATGACCGCGGCTGGGGTGGCGGTTGATGCCGTCAAATCGCGAGACACAATGTTACGGGGCGCTAAAACTGGCCGCGTGATCGAGGTGGTGCCCCATAGTAAGGCCAGCAAATTGTGGGTATGTACAGTGGACGTGGGCGGTGAAACACTGACCATTGTTACCGGGGCAGAGAACGTGAAGTGTGGGCATGTCGTTCCTGTGGCCGTTCCTGGCACTGTGCTGCCAAATGGAAAAATAATTGAGCCGGCCGATTTTCGCGGGGTCATGAGCTATGGCATGCTCTTGTCTAGCGAAGAAATGGGTCTTGATCGCAAAGTTGTGCCAAGCTCGAATAAGGACGGCATTTACCTCTTGCCCCCTGAAACACAGCTTGGGCGCGATGTCGCCGAGACAATGGGGTTGCTAGATACCACTCTTGAACTAGACCTCACTCCTAACCGCTCTGACTGCCTGAGCCTTCTTGGCGTGGCGCAGGAAGTCGCTGCTCTTACCAATGGCAAGTTGCTGCCCATGCGCACCATGGAACTGGCGCCTCCCGTGATCAATTGGTCGTCGCTCAAAGTCCACATTGACAATAAAGAATTGTGCCCCGCCTACTTGGGCCTCGTAGTAGATAATATTGTCGTCACTGATTCACCCTTGTGGATGCAAAATTTTTTACAGGGCGTGGGCATCAAGCCGATCAATGGCATTGTCGATATCACTAACTTCGTCTTGTGGGAAACAGGGCAGCCGCTACACGCCTTCGACTATAGCAAGGTAGCTGGGCAGGCACTCACTGTACGCCTTGCTCGTAGCGGAGAGAGCATAGTAACTCTAGACGGTGAGGAACGAGCATTGCCCGAGAGCGCATTAGTCATTGCCGACCAGCGGGGTGCGGTTGCAGTGGCTGGGGTAATGGGTTCTTTAGAGAGCGAAATTACCCCAGCTACCAAGAGCATCATCCTCGAGTCAGCGCTCTTTGATCGTACCAGCGTTCGTCGCACGTCGCGTGCGCTAGGGCTACTGACCGCGGCTTCTACCCGCTTTGACAAGGGTGTTGACCCACAGGGTTTGTGGCTGGCGCTTTCACGTGCCGCCTACCTGATCGAGCAGTTAGGCTTAGGCCTTGTGTCTGGCGCGCCTGTAGGTTGCTTGCCGCCCGAGACCCCAGAGCGCACAGTTGCTTTAAGGGTAGCGCGGGCTAGCAGTTTGCTGGCCACTGACTTAACACCTGCGGAGATGTCATGCCTACTCACACGCCTTGGTTTTGGGGTGACCATGCTTGGTGATGCCTTGCAGGTGAAAGTCCCCTCGCGGCGGCGTGACGTGATGGAAGAGATTGATTTGATCGAAGAAGTGGGTCGTTTGCATGGCTTTGGGCATGTGCCGGCATTACCATTGTCTGGCACTATTACGCAGGGCCAGCGCACCGCAAGCGGAAAACTGAACAACATACTAAGGGGTAAGCTTAGGGGTCTGGGAATGGATGAGATCATGACCTTAAGCTTTGCTGACCCTTCTTTTGCAGAGCGCTTAGGGTTAAGTCCCGACCACCCCTTTAGTCAAACTCTACCCATCCAGAACCCCCTTAGCCGTGAGCGCGGTGTACTGCGCAGCACTTTGACTTCGGGTATATTAGAAGTGTTGGAATACAATCAGGCTAGACAGCGTCCTGGCATGTCAATCTATGAAATTGGACGCGTCTTTTTGCCGCCGGACGGCGACCATAATGAACAAAGAAGTGAGCCAGAGAGGCTTTGTCTAGGCGCATTTGGCGAACGCCGAGGTCACTGGAACGCGCCCTCAGAACGGCTTGACTACTACTTTGTTAAAGGCGTCGTGGAAAGTCTCTTGCCACAAGCTAAGTTTGTGGTCAGTCAGCATCCCTTCTTACACCCAGGGAGACAGGCCGACATTGTGCTGCACGAGAAAAACATAGGGTTTTTGGGAGAGCTTCATCCTCGCTTGGGACTACGCGAACGTTTTGTTCTCTGTGAGATAGAGCTCGAGAAGGCTTTCGCGCTCACGGATTTCGAACCACAGTATAAAGCCCTGGGGAAGCACCTGCCACTTGAGCGTGACCTAGCTTTTGTTTTGCCTGCCACCGTATCGGCTGCAGAAGTGTGCCAAGTCGTCAAACATTGTAGTCTAGGGCAGGTCGCGAGCGTCACCGTGTTTGATGTCTACAAGGGCGCCGGAGTTCCTAGTGGTATGCAGAGCATGGCCTTGCGACTGGAGCTTTACCGCGACCAGGGTAGTTTTACTGATCTAGATCTCGCGGAGTTATTGCAAGATATCAAGAGCGGGGTAGAGACTACTTTGGGTGCAACTTTACGTGGTCTTGCAGGAAGTTAGCCAGAAGTGGAGTATTGTACAGTCAAGGAAGATAGACTAACCATACCGCAAGATAAGGGCGTGCGTAGCCTAATTACTAGGGGGTAGATAAGTGCCCACTCTGAACGGTCTAGACTATGTGCTGTTGTTTGTAGTTGCGTTCTTCACTCTCTCAGGCTTGAGTCGCGGTTTAGTCAGACAGATTGTCGATCTTGTGGCCTGGGTGGGCTCTATCTACCTAGCTTTCTCGTTCGGAGACCAACTGGCAGCGGAACTTAACCGCCTCTTTAACCTCGATGTTCACTTAAGCCAAGCTCTTGGTCCTCTGTGGGGTGATTTTGAGATTGGTGCGATGGCGGTTAATATTCTCGGGTTCGTGGTGGTGGTGTGCGTGACGCGCATGGCTGCCGAATTGTTGGCCAATGCGCTAGATATGGTAGCTAAACTGCCCGTAATCAGCTCCTTTAACAGATTAGGCGGTGCCGCACTAGGCTTCGGCAAGGGTGTGGTCATCGTTTTTCTCGTGGCCTCTGTGGCTAGGGCCATGCCCGCCGGGGCGTTTTCTGCCCATATTGAGAGTTCACAGGTGGTGAACGCTGTGTTGCGCATAAGCCCACGCTTCTATGAACAACTAAGGGATTTTATTTTACGAGTAAGGCCCCTGGTCTAAAACCGGGGTTTTTTCCATAAGGGGTGAAGAAGATGCATGAACGCTCTTGGCGTGTACTAGAGCTAGATAAAGTCAGAGAAGTCCTAGCCGGCTTTGTTTCTTCTGAGTTAGGCAGGGAACTAGTCGTAAGTATGTCGACTAGCGGTGATCGCGCCGAGGTGGTGCGATGGTTAAGGGAAACGGGCGAAGCGAGAGCCATTCTTCGCAACGAAGAATTTCCCTTAAAGGGGATTGCCGATGTACGTGCCGTGGTGAAACGGTGTCAGCTAGGAGCCTCTGTGCCCCCGCATGACCTTTTTGCCCTCGCGGAAGTATTGGCCACAGCGCGCCGCGCGCAGAAGTTCTTTATGGCTCGGGAAGCCACATACCCCCTACTGGCGGAACATGCCGCTGGCATCGTGAGCCACAGAGCGGTCGAAGATGAAATCTTAAGCTGCATTGGCGAAGGCGGCGAAGTCCTCGATAAGGCCAGTGATAAGCTGCGCACGGTGCGACACGATATTCGCAGCGCTCAGAGTGAGATTCGCGCCAAGCTTGAAGGCATGCTGCGTTCTTCTTCTATACAGAAGTACTTGCAAGAACAGCTTGTTACCATGCGCGGCGACCGGTATGTGCTGCCAGTTAAGACAGAATACAAGGGGCAAGTTCCAGGCCTAGTGCATGATCAGTCAGCTAGCGGTGCCACGGTATTTATCGAGCCTATGGCGGTGGTCGTGATCAACAACAAATTGCGCCAGTATATGGCGCTTGAGGAGCATGAGATCGAACGCATAGTGCGCCAATTGTCTGGTAGCGTAGGCGAACATGCTACTAGCATGCTGAGCAATTTAAAGTTACTGGCGAGGCTAGATTTCTCTCTCGCCAAAGGCCGCCTAAGCCTAGAATGGCAGTGCACAGAGCCGGACATTGCCGAAGGCCGCGAGCTCTTTTTTAAAGGGGCGCGTCATCCGTTGATTCCCAGACATGAAGTTCGACCTATAGATGTTAGGCTAGGGCAGGAGTTTAACGTACTGCTAATTACCGGCCCTAACACGGGAGGCAAGACCGTCACACTTAAGACAGTGGGGCTCTTAACGCTGATGGTGCAATGCGGTCTGCACATCCCTGTGGCCTCCGCTAGTCGCGCCGCGATTTTTGACACTGTCTTTGCCGACATTGGTGACGAACAGAGCATTGAGCAGAGTCTCAGCACATTCTCGTCGCACATGACAAATATTTGCCATATTGTGGATGTTGCCGATGGTCATTCCTTAGTCCTGCTAGATGAGCTTGGCGCAGGCACTGACCCCACAGAAGGAGCGGCCTTGGCTATGGCTATTGTAGATACGCTACTTGAACGTGGCACTCGCATTGTGGCCACCACCCATTACAGTGAACTCAAGGCCTATGCCCACACCAAGAGCGGCGTGCAAAATGCCAGCATGGAATTTGATGTTGACTCGCTCCGGCCGACCTTTAAGTTAACCATAGGCCTACCAGGCAAGAGCAATGCCTTTGAGATTTCGGAGCGGCTGGGGCTTGACACAAGCGTCATCGGTCGAGCTAGAGGCTACCTGAGCGGCGAGGTGCTGCGCGTAGAAGACCTGATTCGCAGCCTAGAGAAAAGTCGCCTAGAGGCTGAAGAGGCGCATCGTGAGGCCCTTTCTCTGCGCTCGCAGGCGCAGGTACTGACCAAGCAAGTAGATGAAAAGGCCAAGCGTCTGCAGGACAAAGAAAAAGAAGTACTGCACCGGGCTGCGACTGAAGCTAGAGCCCTTGTGTATCGCGCTAAACATGAAATCGATGCGCTCATTGAGGAGCTGCGTCTGGCGCAGGAGGCAAATTCTGGCCAAGAAGTAATGTCTACGGTGGAGAAAGTGCGCCAGCGTTGGCGCGACTTAAGTAAGGAGATGAGCCCCGAGGACGTAGTCTCGAGCGAGGCTAGCGTAGCTGCGCCTTTAAGTGAACTTGCGGTGGGCGATGAGGTTATGGTCACCCATCTTAAACAAAAGGGAAGGGTGCTCTATATCTCCCCTCTCGGTCAAGTGACTGTGCAAATGGGGGCTCTCCGTACGACAACAGAACAGAAGAATTTGCGAAAGCTCGAAACAAAAATTCAGCCCAGCAGCGCGCGTGGAGGGGGCTTCCACATGGTGGATCTCAGCCGTGGTGGCGTGCGCATGGAACTAGACCTAAGAGGGCATTCGGTGGAGGAGGGGGTGCTGAAGCTAGACAAGTACCTAGACGATGCCCTGTTGGGCGGTCTCAGCCAGGTTCACATCATCCATGGCAAGGGAACGGGAGTATTGCGGGAAGGCGTGCGAGATTTTCTCAAGGGGCATGCCCAAGTTGACAGCTTCCGGTACGGCCAAGCGAATGAGGGTGGCTCTGGAGTGACAGTGGTGGTCCTCAAGCGATAAGAAACCCCCCAAAGAGAGGAATCTCCTTGGGGGTTCTGTTTTGAAATGTTTAGTTGCCGCCTGTGCCCCCGGGGGGGGAATGCACTGTGCAGTCGTCAAAAGGCACCTGATTTGCCCTATCGACGGGGTGAAGTTGATTTCCACTGCGGTCGAGAAGAACTGCATAGGGGGCGCGGCGTACCCGTACCTGGGTTACCACAGAAGCGGGCGGACAGAAAGGAGTTGCGAGCTGGCCGCTCTCGGTACATATCCGCACCACCACATGCATGTCGCAAGGATTATCCGGACGGGGTTCAGTACCGGCGATAAACCAATCGTAGCTTACATCCTCGCTTGGGCACAGTTCGCTCGGGTACTTGCCGGAGACGGAGCAAAAGCGTTGTCTCACAAAGCCGAGGCGGCGCGGGGGACCGAAAACACCGTATTCTTCGTACCACTCCGCACTAAAGTTGGGCAACTCCGCAGTTGGTGTCCCTGCGGTAAAAATAGACATCATGCGACCAAATATAGCGGTTGCAAAGCCGCTACCCACAGCATTGTTCCCCGTACTAGGAAAGCCGCCTCGCACATAGGGGTCAGAACGCAAAATGCGCTGTAGCCTCGCCTCGGGAGTTTCGTTAGCAGGAGGGGGAGCAAGCGGAGGCACTGAGGTGCGTAGTTGAGGCGCGTTATTTTCAAAGCGCGGCACTCCTGTTGTCAGGTCATCATGTCCTATCCATACTCCTGCTGTAAGGTCAGGGGTGTAGCCTAAAAAGAAAGCATCGGCATTGCCATCGGTGGTGCCGGTTTTGCCAGCCGCCTGTCCGGCGAAGCGCCCCATGGCGCCGCCGCGCAGGCCGCCATGACCTGTGCCCATCACGCCGCCCTGGTTCTCTACAGTGCCGCGCAGAATGTCAGTCATCAACCAAGCGACCTGTTCGGTTGTTACTATCTGTTGTGCTGGAGCGGGAGCGGTGTAGATCACACTGCCGCCTCGCGTAGCAATGCTCAGTATGGCACTTGGCTCTACTAATACTCCCCGATTGTTAAAGACATTGTAGGCGCGCACTTGCTCTAGCAAGGTCATGCCGTTCGTCATGCCACCGAGTGCCGTCGCTAAACCCATGTCATTTTCAGGTCCGCGCTCTACGAAGGAAGTAATCCCTAAACGTTTGGCCCAGTCCATGGAGTTACGTACCCCAAAGGACTGCAGAAGTTTGACTGCCATAACATTGTAGGAGCGAGCTAGCCCTTTGCGTATAGAGGTGTGCCCCCAGAAAGTGTTAAAGTCAAAGTTGCGTGGCACAAAGTAGGGATCGTTTGGATTGCCTGTGGGGTAAGAAACGGGGGCATCATCAATCGTGCTGGCGGCAGTAATGCGACCTGCGGCCAGAGCTGGGCCGTACACAAGCAGAGGCTTGATGGCGGAGCCAGGTTGGTTCTGCTCACCTGCTACGCGGTCGCGGCCAAAGCGTCCTATCATGTCTCGCCCACCCAGCCACGCGCGGATGAAGCCAGTGCTAGGTTCAATTACCAGCATCGAAACTTGGGGCTGCAGGCCATGCGCATTAGCCCATGTAAAATTAGTCGCTTCAGCGGCGAAGCGCCTAATCTCTGGATTGCGGTCAGTGCGTGCTTCGCGTTGCATACGCTGTAGAATGCCATTCTCTTGCGTAAAAATCTCTAAGGCTGCCCTTTCGGCAGCGCGCTGCAAGTCAAGATTCAGAGTGGTTTTGATAGAAAGCCCTTCAGTGTGAATGGCAGCCGAGGCTTGTGCGCGGGTGATGCCTCTCTGCTGCATGAGAATGTCTTCTACTTGGGTTATGACATGATCAACAAAGTACATGGCCAGATTAGTTTCACCTGGCTGGGTACGAGGGACCACTAAGGTGATAGGTGCGTCTATGGCTGCGTCTCTTTCGGCATCGGTAATGCGGCCATGTCTAACCATCTGCTCGAGAACGATGGCCTGTCGCCTGCGTGCTGGAGCCATATCGGCCGTGCGCGGTCGCCAGGCGTTTGGTGAGGGCAGAATGCCCACTAACATGGCGCTTTCTCCAAGGGTTAGGTCGCTCACGTTCTTGCCAAAATATTGCTGGGCCGCGGCTTGGAAACCATGCGCGGAGCCCCCGAGAAAGACTTCGTTCAGGTAGGTCTCCAGAATCTCAGTCTTTGAGTATTCACGCTCAATCCGCAGTGCCACGTAAATCTCTTGAATTTTGCGCTTGATTGTTACGCGCTGATCGCGCAGAATGCGGTTTCTCGCCACTTGTTGCGTGATAGTGCTTGCGCCTTGAAAGTCCTGCCCAGTGAGGGTGAGGTAGGCAGCGCGGACCAAATCACGAGGCGAAATGCCGAAGTGGCTGTAGAATCGAATATCCTCCATGACAATGACGCCCTCAACTAAGTGTTCGGGCATGGTGGCTAGCGGTACGGTAACGCGGTTTTGCTCCTGATGTAACTTGGCGACCGTGGCCCCCGATGAGTCAAGAACGAAGGAAGTCTCTCGCGGTAATTGATCGGCCATGGTAAACGGGGGGATATCGTGGACAAAGTAAAAAACGAGCCCCAGGCCAGCCACAAAGGCGACAAAGCCAGCTATGACAATAAAGTATAACGCGCCAAGCATTTTGCCCCTAGTCTTTCTCTGGCCCTTCTTCGGCGTACTCTTGTTCATGGTCATCGCGACCTCCTTGCTCCGATGTATAAAGCGTACAGGTAATTATATCATCCTGACCCAAAGTATCATATGGGCAAAAATTACACAACAAGGTAGGTGTTTTCGTAGTTGGCACCTGTCGAGCAGGCCGCGCATACAATAGAGTGTATTTGACGACATCGGCAAGGGGGGAATACCTGGTGCGCTACCGTGGCCTTCGTTCCGTTCGTCTATACTTAGTAGTGACCTCAGTTCTGCTGGGGCTACTCGTGCACCTTATTGACGTGCGGCTACTACCCCCACTCACCGCTATAGCTGAGATGCGTGCCAAGATGTTGGCCACACAAGCTATCAATGAGGCCATAATTACGAAAATCGCGGATGACGTTTCGTACGGCACTCTTATCTCGGTGCATCTCGACCGCGCTGGGCGGCCGGCATGGGCGCAAGTAAATACAATGGAAGTGAACCGTATTGTGGCCTCGACCACTTTGCGCGTGCAACAGTTTCTCGAGCGGTTGGAGGGGACTGTGGTTGCTATTCCCCTGGGGCAAGCTCTTGGTAGCCCCATATTGGCTAATTTTGGGCCACGCGTACAATTTACCATTATCCCGGTGGGAGCAGTGAACGTGGAGGTTGCCGACGCTTTTGAGTCTGCTGGCATCAATCAAACGAGGCACAAGATATACCTACAAGTTTACGCCACTGTTCAGGTGGTCATACCCTTCGTCAGTCAAAGTGTGAGCGTGCGCTCACAACTGCCGATAGCCGACGTCACCTACCTAGGGGAAGTGCCTCAGGCCGTGTTTAATCTGCCATTCCCACTCCACACAGGACTCGGCGTGCCGCCGTCTGGCGAGCGCCCACCACTCCCGACGAACCCCTAGTAAATTCGTGCTACTCTCTGATAAACTAGGGATATGAAATTAGAAGATATCTTTGCCGAAGGCGGTCGAATTGCCCGAACTCACCCCACCTATGAGCCTAGGCGTGGTCAAGTGACTATGGCACGAGCTGTTGATGACGCCCTATGCAGCAGTCATATCTTGGTGGCACAGGCTGGCACAGGTTTAGGCAAGACTTTTGCCTACCTCGTTCCGGCCGTGCTGTTTGCTTTGCGCGAAAACAAGCGGGTGGTTGTGTCCACGCGCACCATTGGTTTGCAAGAGCAGATATATAAGAAAGACATTCCTTTTCTACAGGCCGCTCTCGGCCCAGAGCATTCTTTTGTGGCTGTCTTGGCCAAAGGACGCAGCAACTTTCTTTGTCGGCGCAAGATGGACAACCTGCGGAGCTTCGACCGCGGCCTTTTAACAGAGAAAAGGCAGGTTGACGAGCTGCGAGAAATTCAGCGTGCTGTGTTGGATAAGAAACTTAAAGTAGGCGACCGCGAAGAATTGTCATTCCAGCCGAGTGCTGAACTGTGGCCGTTAGTCGCAGGTGATGGGGATGCGTGTCTTAGGCGCATGTGCCCTTATGTCGACATTTGTTATTACTATACTTCGCGTCGCGCGCAAGCCAAAGCGAATGTCATAGTAGTTAACCATGCCCTGTTTTTTGCGGACATTGCTGTGCGCAAAGAACCGAATTTTTCGCCCGAGCAAGCAGTGCTCGAGGATTATGCTGCAGTAGTGTTCGATGAGGCGCATCACTTAGAAGACGTCGCCACAGATTTCTTTAGTGTCAGAGTAAGCCTGCCGCGTATGCGTTTGGCGACTAGTGCGGTTACATCGAGTCTTAAACCAGGTGGTATGCTCAGCTCGCCACTCCTTAGCGCACGTATTGCCGCGCTCGAGAGTGCAGCCATGCGCGTGTTAAGTGACGCAGCGCATCTGTTTGCCATTCTAGGCACGCCTAGGCGGCTCTATGCTCACGATATTTTCGAGAACACCGTACAGAAGCCGTTAGAGGATTTTATTGCTGCCGTCGCCGAACTTCGGGGGGGCGATAATAATGAAGAGCAAGACGCCTACATAGCTCTATTAATTGAACGCTTAACGCGCCTCAATCTTGATCTTACGTTTGTGCTCTCTAGACAGGGAGGCGAGGATAAGTTTGCCTACTGGATTGAGTCTAATCAACCTGACATCGCTGTGGTGGCCGCCCCGGTCTCCCTGCAGGAGGATCTAAGGGAGCATGTTTTTTCGCGCATACAGTCAGTCATCATGGCTTCCGCGACTTTATCTTCACGATTACTTAGGCGCATAGGTGTTGAAAAGTGCCACATGCTCAAACTTGACTCTCCTTTTGACTATGCCAATCACGCTTTGCTCTACTTGCCGCACAATGCCATGGAGCCTTCTGAATCGATGCTCTACGATGAGTATGTTGCGAGTAAAGTCAGGGAAATTGTCGCTGTCACCAAGGGCCGCGCGTTGGTGTTGTTCACATCCTTCCGTTCCATGAATAACGTTTATGCTCTGCTAGATGATCTCAAAGCGAAAGGGTTCACCTTGCTCAAGCAAGGTGAAGAAGCCCGTGGGACGACGATGCATAAATTCAAGACAGGGCGTATGACAGTGCTCTTAGCAGTAGCCAGTTACTGGGAAGGAATTGACGTGCCAGGAGAGGCCTTGTCGTGCGTTATCGTAGTGAAGCTGCCTTTTGCTGTGCCCACCGAGCCCATAGTCCAAGCTCGCTGTGAAGCCTTGGAACGTCAGGGGGAGAGCCCATTTTATGCGTACTCATTGCCGCAAGCTGTTTTGCGCCTCAAGCAGGGCTTTGGCCGCCTAATCAGAACCACCGCGGACAAAGGGGTCGTAGCCGTTCTCGATGACCGCCTACAAAAAAAGTCTTATGGTAAAGTATTCTTAAAGGAACTTCCGCCCGCGCGGATTACGCACGATCTTGAAGATATACGTCGATTGTTGACATGATTTTCGCCTGGTGAAAGGAATTGCAGGCTCACACCGCGAAGTAAGTAGCCTAAGAAGCTTAGCTTTGACCATGTGAAGCTCATAAGGAGGACAGCAGAGAATGGCGAAAAAGGTAATTGCAGCCTTGGTGTTGACTTTTGTGACTTTTGGAAGCGTCCTATCGGTGCGGGCATTCTCGCCCCAGCCCGGTACAGCCGACGATCCCCTCATTTCGGTTAGCTTTTTCACGCAGGGCATTGCGCCCCTAGTGAATCGGCTGAGCACACTAGAAACAGGTGCTGCGGCAGTGGCTACTCTTGCCGCTACGATCGGGCAATTGGAGTCGCGCATCGCAGCTCTTGAGGGCAAGGTAGCGCAATTAGAGAGACAAGCGGCAACACCACCCCCTGTGACTCCGCCGCCTGCTCCTGTTCTGCATGGTTTCGTTACTGGTGCGAATGTAGTCAATGTCCGTCAGGGGGCAGGTACGACTTTCGCTGTCATTACGACCTTGACACTGAATGCCAGGGTAGAAGTAGTCGAACGCGGCCGCGAGTGGCATCGCATCAGACTCGCAGACGGCAGAGTAGGGTTTATTCACGCCACATTGCTCCGTATCCCCTAAAGTTGAGCTTGGCTTTTGCTGGCGATTGAGGTGGTTCCGTTTGTCATTTTTGCGCAGATTGCTCCATGAGGCGCGTCCTCATTGGAAGTATCTCTTGGTAACTGGGGTCGCCATCTTGGGTCTTACCAGCCTAGATTTGCTAGCTCCTCAGCTCATTCGCCGCCTGCTTTCCTACGTGGAGTCGGGTGATGATTTGAGCATGGGTGTCATCACGCCAATTGCCTTAAGCCTGCTTGGTCTGTACGCGGGCAAGATTCTCTTTCGCTTCTTAGCAAGCTATATGTCGCACGTGGGTTCCTGGCAACTCGTGGCAGATATGCGTACACGGGTCTATGACCATCTGCAGAAACTCTCCATGGGTTTCTTCCAAGACAAACAAACCGGGCAGTTGATGTCCATCACTGTCAATGACGTGGCGACTTTTGAGTCGCTCATTGCTCATGCCATACCTGAGCTTGGTGCGAACATACTAGTGCTCGGTGGAGTTTCCTTCATATTGTTTCGCATGAATCCTACTTTAGCCGCGTTAACCTTGCTGCCGGTGCCGTTCTTAATTTTAGCCACTCGCTTGTATGCCGTAAAAGTGCGTCCGATCTTTTCCGTCGCGCAAAAGAAGATAGCCGACCTCAATGCCGTTTTGCAGGATAATCTTTCAGGGCTGAAGGAGATTCAGGTGTTTAACAAGCAAGCTTGGGAGAGGCAGCAGGTCGATTATCACTCCCAATCGCATGTCAGGGCCATTTTACTAGCTTTGCGTTACGGAGCCATATTTCAGCCAACCATAGAGTTTCTGACCTCTCTCGGAACTGTTATCGTAATTTTTTTTGGCGGCATACTCGCCTTGCGCGGTCAGATGCGGGGCAGTGATATCGTCGCGTTTATGCTCTACTTGAACTTGTTCTACCAGCCCATAACGGCTATGGGTCGCCTGATGGAGGATATTCAGCGCGCCATCGCCGGAGGGGAAAGAGTATTTAAAGTGCTAGATACCGTGCCGGATATTAAAGATAGCGATGAAGCAATTTCCATGCCGCGAGGCCAAGGGCATATCGTCTTTGACAACGTCACCTTTGGGTACAACAGCGAGCAGAGGGTGGTAGAAGAGATCTCTTTTGCCGTTCCGCCTGGCAAGATGGTGGCTTTAGTGGGGCCAACCGGAGTAGGCAAGACTTCTATTATAAGTTTGCTAACGCGTTTTTATGATCCCAGGCAGGGACGCATCCTGCTCGATGGCTATGATCTGCGCGATATTACGCTGAAGTCCTTGCGCGAGCAGATATCTATTGTCTTACAAGATGTATTTTTGTTTAATGGCACAATCGCCGAGAATATCGCCTACGGTAGTGAGCAGGCTACTCTAGAGGAGATTATCGCGGCAGCCAAGACGGCCTGCGCGCATGAGTTTATTGTAAACACGCCGAGAGGCTACGAAACCCCCATTGGTGAACGCGGCCTGCGACTTTCGGGTGGACAAAAACAACGCTTGGCTATTGCTAGGGCAGTTCTGCGCAACGCTCCCATTCTCATTCTAGATGAAGCGACTGCTTCAGTAGACGTGGAAACAGAAGCTCAAATTCAAAGTGCTATCAATGGTCTCGCTGGAAGTCGTACTGTTGTAGTCATCGCGCACCGTCTTTCGACAGTCAAGCGAGCAGACAGTATTCTCGTGTTTGATGAAGGTCGCATTGTTGAACAGGGCACCCATCAAGTTCTCATTCAGCAAGGTGGTTTGTACAGTCGCCTTTGTAAAATGCAACTTGAGTCGAGTTTGTAGTTTTAGTCGTTTTGGTGTTGACAGGTTAAATCAGCATGTGCTAATATAAAAAACGTCGCCGCGAAACACCGCGAAAGAAACGGATACGGCGCGAAGTACCAATAAATGAGGGTTGCAGTTGAGGAACCTTCGTGGTACAATGAGATTCCAAAAGACTTTGAGCCTTGAAAACTGAACAATGCAGACGAGCAGTTACCTCTTAGCGGTGCGCAAGCGCTGCGTAGAGAATAATTGTGAAGATGAAAATCGCAAACTACTCGTAAGAGTAAGTTAAACAAGCAAGTGTTTTTCGAAGCGAGCCTATCGCTTTTCGATAAAAACTTTATCGGAGAGTTTGATCCTGGCTCAGGACGAACGCTGGCGGCATGCCTAATACATGCAAGTCGAGCGGTGCAGCAA